>NZ_JAVRCE010000058.1:0-50802 GCF_034530915.1 Nostoc sp. DedQUE09 | reverse complement strand
ACGCTCAACGGGCAACTGCTACAAGAATTCAAAGGGCATCAAGGCTTAGTCTGGGGTGTGAGTTTCAGCCCGGACGGCAAAACCATCGCCACGGCATCATCTGACAAGACAGCGCGGTTGTGGACGCTCAACGGGCAACTGCTACAAGAATTCAAAGGGCATCAAGGCGAAATCAACAGTGTGAGTTTCAGCCCGGACGGCAAAACCATCGCCACGGCATCAGATGACAACACAGCGCGGTTGTGGACTGTGGAGAATTTAGATCAATTGCTGGTGCGGGGTTGCAATTGGCTGCATGATTATTTGCAGAATAACCCGAATTTGGGTGAGAGCGACAAGCGTCTCTGCGATGATATCAAGTGAAAGCCAAGTGAAAAATTATGCATCGCCGGATTAATATCAGCTAGCCAGATAAAACGTCATTGCGAGTGCAACGATCGCAAAGCGTCTCGTTCGCGTAGCGTTCCGAAGGAAAGAGAAGCAATCACAAGCTCCATCCGGTAGCAATGCGATCGCTAGAAAACAGATTCCCATTGTAGGACAGGCGATCGCCTCTATCTATTCGATGTAGCTCAAGCAATATTTTGCGATCGCCCTTTCATAGTGAATCAAAGCGATTTTAACCAAAGCGCGATGGCACTACTTGTACTTGTCCATTAGGCGATCGCTTCTTTAATCCTTCTGCTTTTATAGCCCAATACGGTTGGGTTAAGGGTTATTGGTACAAAATATTGGGTTTTGAGACGCGATAAATCGCCGTCTCTACAAGTGTTTAGTCTTATCTGAACTGTATTGGCTTTTAGCCCACTGCATAGTCACTCATTTCACGCATGAAAGGAGGATAAAAACCTAGCACAATATCTTGTTTTGGCACGCCCAAATCGACTAAATCTGCCGCAATATCATGCTCGGTTGAATTGTAAAAAATCCAGATTTTCTCATTCCGAATATCCAGATGCATTACACAATGATGTACCCAGCGCTTATGCTGCCAACCCAGATGCACAATTTGATAGCGATCTCGCAGCGTATCAAAGATAGTCTCAACCTCAATATCACCATAAGCTGGCTTAACTTCTGCGTAACTCATCAACAATTGCTGCACGATTTGCTGATAGTTCTTTAATTTATCCGTCAGTTCTTCCATTGTGAAGAGCCGTCTTAACAACTTGATGAAAACGATCCTTAGCCACAACAAACAGATCCGATCTAGAGGTGCAATTTAAACCTATCACACCAAGTAAAAGAGCGATCGCTTTTTCTAGTAGCCAGAGTAACTCGATTTTAACTGCTTCCCCAATTGTGCGATCGGGGTTTACTGGCAGTCTCATCTACTCCCAAAGCTTAGATGCGATCGCCTAAGCGTCTCGAACGCGATCGCAATTGCGGATAATTATAAGCCAATACGCTTGGGTTAAGGCTAAAACTCTTTTTTTTAACGAACCGCCTTCTCTACAAGAGGCTTTCGCCATCGCGTAGCGTCTCGTTAGAGAAGGATGCAAAGATAAAAAAGGAAGAAATGCTTAACCTAAGCGTATTGAATTATAAGCGATCGCCATCTCTTCTCCTCTCATGGGATGATGAAGTAAAAGGGACTCTTTATTGGAGATTAGGTAATCTGGCAATTTACGATGACCCAAAAGATTTGCTACAACACTATGACTCTTCTATTCTGGGCGCAAATGCTTAAATACTAAAAGGTAAGCGATCGCAGTCAATTCATCAACGAAGTTCATCATTAGACTTCTGGGCATTTGTCGGGAAAAGGGTAAGGGGAAAGGGGGAAAGGTTCTGTATTGTCCCTTTCCCCTTTAACATGAACCCCTTTTTCTCCCTCTTGCAAAAGTGCTTTTTGCAAGAGGTCTATTGAACCTTTTAACTCAAACAGTTCAGTTAGAGACAAAAACAAAGAAGATATTCCCTAAGTAGGAGATAAATGTTAGGACATCTGTCCTAATGTGATTATTCTATGGAAAAAAAATACAGATATGTCTGTAACTAAGCAAGTGGAAATTTTAGATTTAATTCGGGAACTTCGTCAACAGCTCAATCTTTCTCAGAAACAGTTTGCTGCTAAAGTAGGAGTTTCTTTCAAAACAGTCAACCGTTGGGAGAATGGGCATACAGTCCCTTCACATATAGCACTAAAACTAATAGAAGAAATGTTACGGAAGATGGGTGAACCTGGGAAAAGACTGCTAAATCAGTATTTTCCAGAAGCAGAGTAGGGTTATGAGTCGTAAGGCAAGGGCATCGGAATCCCAAAATATCTTTTTTGGCAATAGAGACAAGGGCGCATTCATCCGGGAGAAACTGCTCCACTATGGTGTTGCTTTCCTATCCGTTGCCTTAGCACTGTGGGCAACTTTGCTGCTCAATCCATATCTCACTTCCACGCCTGCGGCACTATTCTTTGGTGCAGTGATGGTGAGTGCCTGGTACGGAGGCTTAGTACCAGGTTTACTTGCAACCCTTTTGTCTACTTTTGCAGTCAATTACTTCTTTTTTAAGCCACTCCATCCGCAGAACATTACAAATCCGAATATTGTAGTTCCCTTAATAGTGTTCATGGTGACAGCAGGGTTAATCAGCTGGCTTAACGCATCACGCCGCAACGCTCAACGGCAAGCTGAGGCAAACCTGAAGTCACTACGCGAAAGCGAGGCCCGGTTTGGTCGCTTAACAGAGTCCAATATTATCGGGGTAATTGTAGCCAATCTCAACGGCTTGCTCGTTGAAGCCAATGATGCCTTTCTAAAAATGCTCAATTATACCCGCGAGGATTTGCACTCTGGTCGAATCCGCTGGGGCGGGATCGTTCCACTCGAATATATTGAGGTGAGCGAACGAGCGATTCAAGAACTGACAATGACTGGGAGTTGTAAGCCCTTTGAGCAGAAATACATCCGCAAAGATGGCTCTCTAATTCCCGTTCTACTTGGCTTTGCTAAACAGGGAGATCGGACAATCATTGGGTTTGTTCTTGACTTAAGCGAACGCAAACAAGCTCAAGCAGAAGCCCAGCATCGCTCCCGCCAAGCAGAAGAAGCCCAGAGCATTTTGCAAATGCTTTTAGAACACGTCCCAGAGGGAATTATGATCGCTGGCGGCCCCCCTGATTTCCCAATCATCGCTAACAGCAAACTTACGCAAGAGCTTTTGGGCAAACCGAATGCATCTCTCGTTGGTATATCTTGTGAATCTTATGTTCAGTTCTACAATCTGTTCTTGGCTGATGGTGTCACGCCCCTCACTTTAGAGGAACTACCTTTATACCGGGCTACGCGCTATGGTGAAACGATCCGCGACGAAGAATGCATCATTGAACGTCCAGATGGTACTACAATTACAGCGATCGCCAATGTCGTACCGATTCGCGATTCCCAAGGTGAGATTATCGGTGCAATAGATTGCTGGCGCGATATCACCAACCGTAAGCTGATGGAGGAAGCACTGCGGCAACGAGAAACAGAACTTCGTTTAATTACAGATACGCTGCCAGTTCTGATTACTTTTGTAGATTCAGAACAACGCTACCGCTTCAACAACCGAGCGTATCAAGAGTGGTTTGGGCATTCGACGGCAGAAGTTTATGGAAAGCATCTTTGGGAAGTTTTGGGTAAATCCGCTTATGAAGTGCTTCGTCCTTATGTGGAACAAGTACTGGCAGGAGAGCAGGTAACATTTGAAAGTCAAGTTCCTTATAAAGACGGTGGCACACGTTACATTAATGCCATTTACGTTCCCCAGTTTAATAGACAGGGAATCGTTGAAGGGTATGCGGCGTTAGTCACCGACATCAGCGAACAGCAAGCTGCGCTACGCGAACGCAACTTGACAGAAGCAGCGCTACGTGACAGCGAGGAGCGATACCGAATTTTAACGGAAGTCTCACCACAGGCTATTTGGATGGGCAGTAGCGATGCTGGTATTACCTATTGCAATCAATACTGGTTAGACTATACCGGACTGACAATGGAGCAGACAGCTGGCTATGGCTGGATTTATGTCATTCACCCCGATGATCGCGATCGCGTCTTGAAAACTTCGATGCAGGCGGTTGCTAACGCGACCAACTATGAAATAGAAATTCGCTTTCGTCGAGTTTCTGATGGTAGCTATCGTTGGCATATTGTCCGGGGTTTACCATTTCGAGATCCAAGCGGACAGATTATCAAATGGGTGGGCATCGCCAGCGACATTCACGCTCGCAAAGTTGCTGAAGCCGCCCTGCAACAACTCAATGAAATGCTAGAGCAACGGATTCGAGAACGCACTGTCCAACTCGAAGCCGCCAATAAAGAACTCGAATCCTTCTCCTATTCAGTTTCTCACGACTTGCGGGCACCGCTGCGCCACATCGCCGGATTTGTAGAATTGCTTCAGAAACGGCATAACTCAACAACCTTAGATGAAACGAGTCAGCGCTATTTAAAAATAATTGCCGACACTGCCAAACAAGCAGGAATACTGATCGATGAATTGCTGACATTTTCTCGCATGGGGCGCACCGAAATGCGCTACATCAACCTCAATATGGAGGAATTGGTACATGAGGTAAAACGCGATTTGATTGCAGAAACTCCAGGACGCACAATCCATTGGCACATCGAATCACTGTTAGAAGCGCAAGGCGATCCCTCCATGCTGCGGCTCGTGCTTCGCAACCTGATGGGCAATGCCGTAAAATATAGCCAGACTCGAAACCCAGCAGAAATTACTGTTGGAAGTATTGACAATGAAAACGAAGTTATCTTTTTTGTACAAGATAACGGCGTAGGCTTTAATATGCAATATGTACACAAGCTATTCGGAGTATTTCAACGTCTACATAGCGACCCACAATTTGAAGGTACTGGTGTTGGATTGGCAAACGTGCAACGCATTATTCATCGGCATAATGGTCGAGTTTGGGCAGAAGCTGTAGTTGACAGTGGCTCCACCTTTTATTTCTCGCTGCCTAAATTGTCCAAGAAGGAGGGTGATGAAAGAACTCAAGCGAATTCTGCTAATTGAAGACAGTGCCAACGATGCAGAGTTAATATTAGCTGCCTTGTCAGAAAACCATCTCGCCAATGAAGTAGTGGTGGTACGTGATGGCGAAGAAGCATTAGATTATCTTTATCGCCGCGGATTGTTCCGGTTGCGAATGGAAGGATATCCTGTGGTAGTGTTGCTCGATTTGAAACTGCCTAAAGTTGATGGATTAGAAGTATTGGCACAACTCAAATCTGACCCAGTAATGCGAGTGATTCCAGTGGTGGTGCTGACTTCTTCCCGCGAAGAACCGGATTTAGTTCGATGCTACGAGCTAGGGGTCAATGCTTATGTTGTCAAGCCAGTAGACTACCATGATTTTGTTGATTCTATTAAAGGTGTGGGATTGTTTTGGGCGGTGATCAATCAGCCTCCGGTTGGTGCTTTACCTCCGGCACCTCATCTTCAAAAGGAGAGCAACTGATGAATGTCCTCCGTTTTCTTCTTTTGGAAGACAGCGTGTTAGATGCAGAGCTAGCCCAAGCGATATTAACTGAAGGAGGAATTAATTACGAACTGATCCGAGTCGAAACTGATGCTGATTTCGTAGCCGCTTTAGAAACAGAGACTTTCGATTTAATTCTTGCCGATTATGCCTTACCATCTTTTAATGGAATTTTGGCTTTGGAAATTGCCCGAAATCGCACTCCAGAGGTTCCTTTTATTTTTGTTTCGGCTGTACTGGGCGAAGAATTAGCGATCGAAGCTTTGAAGAACGGTGCAACCGATTATGTATTAAAGCAACGACTAGGGCGGTTAGTTCCCTCGGTGCAACGAGCGTTGCGGGAAGCTAAGGAGCGGCGCAAGCGCAAGCAAGCAGAGGAGTCTTTACAAAAGAGTGAAGCTAAGTATCGCCGAATTGTAGATACCTCTTATGAGGGAATCTGGATGATTGACTCTCAAACTCGAACAGAGTTTGTGAATCAGCGGATATCGCAGATGTTGGGTTATCCAGCAGAAGAGATACTCGGTCGTTCTATATTTGATTTTATGGATCTGGCTGATGATATTGCAGATAAAGAGAAACTGGAGTGGTTCAAAGGAGAAGAGAGCGATCTTAAAGAAGGGCGATTGCGCTGCCAGGATGGTTCGTACATCTGGACACTGATTTCTGCAAGGGCGATTTTGAATCAACAGGGTGAGTGCTTGGGTGCGATCGCCATGCTCACTGATATCACCGATCGCAAACGCACTGAAGAAGAACGCGATCGCCTTTTGCAACTTGAGCAAAAAGCCAGGGCGGAAGCTGAAGCTGCTAACCGCATCAAAGATGAGTTTTTGGCGGTACTTTCCCACGAATTGCGATCGCCCTTGAATCCAATTCTTGGTTGGGCAAAACTGTTGCAGAGCCGGAAATTTGATGAGGCATCGCTCAACAAAGCACTGAAAACTATTGAACGCAATGCCAAATTACAAGCTCAACTAATTGAAGACTTACTAGATGTTTCTCGCATCCTCCAAGGCAAACTCAGCCTCAACATGATTCCAGTCGATCTGGTATCTACCATTGAAGCCGCAATGGAAACAGTGCATTTGGCAGCAGAGGCTAAAACCATTCAGATTGAGACAATGCTCGATCCAACTGTAGGGAAAGTTTTGGGTGATCCAGCCCGCTTACAGCAAGTTTTCTGGAACCTTCTCTCGAATGCCGTCAAGTTTACTGAGACTGAGGGAAAAGTAAGTGTGCGATTGGAGCGTATCGAGGCTCAGGCGCAGATTACTGTCAGCGATACAGGTAAAGGTATTCACCCGAATTTTCTACCTTATGTATTTGATTATTTCCGTCAGGGTGATAGCACAACAACTAGAAAGTTTGGGGGATTAGGGTTAGGTTTAGCGATCGCTCGTCACTTGATTGAGATGCACGGGGGAACAGTTTGGGCGGAAAGCCCTGGTGAGGAAAAGGGAGCGATCTTCACAGTTAGGTTGCCGCTTATCAAGGACAATGCAACAATCAAGAATGATACAAATACTGATTCCTCAACTGCCGCTTTTCCCTACTCTTCACTCATGGGTTTACAAGTGCTGGTTGTAGATGACAATGATGATAGCCGCAACTTTTTCAGCTTTGTGCTGGAACAGTTTGGTGCGATCGTTACCGCAGTAGCATCTGGATATGAAGCATTACAAGCGCTAACCCAGTCAAAGCCAGATATCTTACTCAGCGATATTGGAATGCCAGAAATGAACGGCTATATGCTGATGCAACAGGTGCGGACTCTAGAAGCAGAACTGGGCAAAAAAAAGATACCTGCGATCGCTCTGACTGCTTATGCTGGTGAAATAAATCAGCAGTACGCACTAAAAGCAGGGTTTCAACAGCACATTGTTAAACCTGTAGCACCAGAGGAATTGCTTATGGCAATTTCTAACTTAGTCCAATCTACTTAATCTACAAATAATTTGGGATAATTGATTTTTTGCAAGCCTTTAACGCATATTTAATTTCATTAAATGTTTAATCATTCATGAATAGACCTCTTGCAAAAATATATTTTTGCAAGAGAGGGAAAAGGAAAAAGGTTAAAGGGAAAGGATTTTGAGTTTCTTTACCCTTTTCCCCTTCCCCTTTACCCCGACTTTTGCAAGAAGTCTAATAATCAGAATCCCTGACTTCTCTAGAAAGTCGATAATCTTGTTGATCACAAATGATTCAGGATTGTTATATAGATAATTTTTATATAGTAGATTTAATAGTTCGCCAATTTTATCCGTGTTTGTACTCTATCATAACTTTACAGATACTCTTAGAATCAACCTAAATTTACTTCCGTAAGGAGTCGGATATGAAGACTTATGACATGTCTTTCATAAAGACCAATGGACTCACAACTTTGTTGGTATTTGTCTCAGTTATATTTATTTTATCATTTACTTTAATTATATTATTTTTTGAAAATATTCAAGGGTTTTCAAATCAAGAAAAAATTGAATACATCACTCAAGCATTAACCACGATTGCCATAATCATTGGAGGATTGGCATTAATTCTTAATGGTTACTATACCTCTAGACTCTCTCTGGATGAGAATCACAGCTTGTTAACACAACTCCTAGCTGGAACACTACCTTGGGATAACAATATCATAAATTGCATCAACCAGACACAACTAACTCCCCAAGAAATTGTTTCCGAACGCTTTTCTAAAGCGATTGAACAATTGGGAAATGACAAGATTGAAACGCGATTTGCGGCAATTTATGCTTTAGAACGAATTGCCAAAGATTCTCCGAAAGATCATTGGACAATCATGGAAATTCTTGCTGCTTTTATCCGCGAGAATGCCCCAGTGAATAGAGAATATGAGGATGAGCCACTGCAATCATCAAAACTTCCTACAGATATTCAAACAGCCTTAACTGTCATTGGCAGACGCGATTCATCTAAAGATCCAGTCAATCAAAAACTCGATTTACGCAATACAGACCTGTGTAACGCAGACTTAACCGAAGCTAACCTCTCTAGAGCAATTTTTGTCGGAGCTAACTTGCAATGGGTCAATTTTACCAAAGTAAACCTTTCTGAAGCAGACTTATCTGTTACCTGCCTTTGTGGCTCAATTTTTTATGAAGCCAACCTGCAAAAAGCAATCCTTCCAGAAGCCAATCTCCAAGGGGCAGTTCTTAGAAAAGCGAACCTTTCCCAAGCAATTCTTTTTGATGCCAACTTGGAAGGGACAGTTCTTTGTGATGCCAACTTAACAGGAGCAGTTCTGTGCGATGCCAACTTGGAAGGAGCAATCCTTTGTGATGCCAACTTGGAAGAAGCCAACTTTGAAGGTAGTAATCTCCAAGATACAAACCTGATTGGTAGTAACTTGCAAAGGGCAAAACTGGCTGGCGCTAATCTAGAAAGTGCATTACTGAGTACAGCTAACCTTCAAGAAGCTAATTTCCAAGAAGCTAACCTCTGTGGAGCAAACTTGAGCGGCTCGGAAAATGTAGAATCACAGCAGATTGAACAGGCAATTGGCGATCGCACAACTATCCTACCGGAAAATCTGAAAATACCTCAACATTGGCGGTAATAAAAACCTAAAGTTTCAACATCTAAAACTTGATTACACGATAGGGACGCACAAATGTGCGTCCCTATCGTGTTTAATTTAGTACTCAAAACTAAAAAATTGCCAAAAACCTGATAGATATTCTCTATCAGTCTAAATTTGACGCAATTTAAATCACGAACAATTATGAAACACCGAGAGGTTTTGAACACAGCTGCGATCAATACGGTTCGGTTAAAGGGGAAAGGGAAAGGGGGAAAAAACTTTTAACCCTTAACCTTTAACCTTTTCCCCAAAGGTAATTCTGAGTTCAAAATGCTTATCCGAACCGTATTGCAGCTGCGATCGCCACTGCAACTGCTGCTAGTCTAGTTTCCTGTAGCCAAGCTGGTAAATCCCCTAGCGTGCAAGCAGGATTGGCGAATGGCAACTAGCTGTCCCAAATCTTTGAGTACTTTTATCGGCGCTCAAACAGTTTCCCGGCGAGTTGCAGAAAATTTCACCAGATGTATACTGCATCAGTAATGCTTGAGCCCGCATTTCTCACAAGTTTGAAATGCAGAGGGGCAGAGGGGCAGAGGGGATTGAACTTGGCACATTGAACTCTCCTCTGCTTCCCTGCTCCCCTGCCCAAGGTTTTGAGAGATGTGGTGAGAAATCCGGGTTGAGGTGCTATTTTTATCGAAACTGCTTACTAAATGCTAATTGTTGAGATTGTTTACTTCTACAAGAGGAATATTACACTAAAACCTGTAAAAGCGCATAATCAACGTATATTTACACTTTTCTGCTTAAACTCAAAACAATTTTTTGAACTTTAAGGAATAATTATGAACAATCCAGTAACGCCTGACATGCTGGTGGGTCTAGAAAACGCCCCAGAGGAAGTAAAAAGTGTCTTGAGTACAGAACCGCGTCAACCAGAAAAAGATCCAACTTTAGGAATTCCAGTCTCTGTCAATCGAGAAGGTAGCCCTCGGCATCGACTAGTAACAATTGGGGACTCCTTAACTCATGGATTTCAAAGTGGAGCTATTTTTAACACCAAATTGTCTTATCCCATGCTCATAGCCCGTGAAATGGGATGGGATAAAAATTTTCGCTATCCAACCTATGCCAGTCCAGGAGATGGTTTACCAATGAACTTGGAAAGGCTAGTAAGAGAACTAAGTAATCGATTTCAGGTCGCAGATGGCATTAATGCCTTAGATATAGCTTTTGTTGTACCGTGGTTATCGCGTTATCTTAATGAAATAGAGAATTATTGGGAACGTGGTCAAGGAAAACAGCCCCCAGTAACAGGGTTATTCAACCATAATCTAGCTGTATATGGATGGGATCTGAGGAATACTTTATCTCGCACCGCAGATATCGCCAAAAAAGTTATCCAAACAACTCCTCCTAAAGATAATACTAATTTTCTTCAACAAACTCCAGAAAATGCTAATGAAATAGCAACATTGAGGGTTTTAAATAATGCACGCGATTCTTTGGGAAAGGCTTTAACTCCTCTAGAAGCTGCAATCAAGTTAAGCCATGAAGGAAATATAGAGACAGGCCAAGGTGATGGCATTGAAACGCTAATTATTTTGATCGGTGCCAACAATGCCCTGGGAAGTATTTTGACTTTTCACATTGAGTGGTCTGGTAAAGATTTTCAAGACATGGCAACGAATGACAAATATACTGTATGGCTTCCCAGTCATTTTAAAGCTGAACTTGACATGATTGTGGAGAAAGTTAAACAAATTAAAGCCCGCCACGTAATTTGGGGAACAGTTCCCCATGTGACAATCGCTCCTTTTGCTCGTGGTATTAACAAAGATAAAAATGGTCAAAAAGTAAAGGTCGGTTCTCGCTATTTCCCTTACTACGCCCCATTTTGGTTTAATGAGGAAACTTTCGACTCAAACCGGCATCCCCACTTAACTGCAAATCAGGCTAGAGCGATCGATAGCGTTATTGATCAGTACAACAACTTGATTGTAGATGCGGTACGTGAAGGTCGAGAGCAAGGGAAAGACTGGTACTTATTTGAAACTGTTGCCTTGCTAGATCGTTTAGCTGTAAGACGTTATATTGAGGATAAACAAGCACGCCCCAATTGGTGGACTGAATATACTTTACCCCCAGCAATTGATGCACTCCGGCCCAAACCAGACTCACAGTTTTTTAAGTCCAACTCACAGGGTCGCTTACAAGGTGGTTTATTTTCCCTGGATGGGATTCATCCTACCACTATTGGTTATGGAATTATGGCACAGGAAATCATCAAAATCATGCAACTAGCTGGCGTAAAATTTTACCAGCCTGATGGAGTTAATGAACGCAAAGAAGATATTCAAATTGACTTTAAACGTTTGATCGAGCAAGATACACTCATTTCTCAGCCACCAACTGCTGTCTCTGCTGTCTTAGATTTTGTTGGTTGGTTAGATGCAACCACAAATGTTATATCCCAAATGTATAGAGCTAGTTTATAACATTCTGTGCGCGGTTCCGGTTCAGCGATTTGTTATATCGTGTCCGGTTAAAAACTTATCATTAAGGCAGTAGGGGTGCAGAGGAGCAGAGCTTTTGGGCTTTCTGCATAGATTTGGGAATTAAAACTAATAGCAATTTGAAAAATGATTGCGACAGATGGATTCACACCAAGCCAGACGCACCAAGGCAATTCCCAATCCAAAATCCAAAATCCAAAATGGTATAGTTAGCCGGACTTGATATAATATTTGATATTATTAATCAATTTTTCCAATAGTTATCTTACCTCTTAAATTGCTGTAAAGGACTTCTCTGCACTCCACAAAAGATAGTTGTAGGCTAGCACAGCTGTGCTACCTGACGACAGATGTGGATAAAAACTGCTGTAATTTAGAAAAATTGTCTATGTGGTTTCACTAATGCCAATTTACCAACTCATCTGCTAGAGATTTTAAAAGTTTACTGTTATATAAGCAATGCTTGCTAGAGTCTGGAGTGCATCAATTGTCGGCATCGATGCCGTCAAAGTCGGCGTAGAAGTCGATGTGTCAGGGGGATTACCGGGAATTGTTGTCTTGGGACTGCCAGATTCAGCGATTCAAGAGTCAAGAGAAAGAGTCAAAGCAACTTTGAAAAATACTGGCTTTGCCTTTCCGATGCGAAAGATAGTAATTAATTTAACTCCGGCAGATTTACGCAAAGAAGGCCCCTGTTTCGATTTGCCTATTAGTGTGGGAATTTTGGCGGCTTCTGAGCAAGTTAGTGCTGATTTGTTGGGGGATTATCTATTTTTGGGCGAAGTTTCTCTAGACGGCAGTTTACGTCCCGTGGCTGGTGTATTACCCATCGCAGCAGCAGCCCAAAAGATGGGAATTGCAGGTTTAGTTCTCCCTGCTGATAATGCCCAAGAAGCGGCAGTGGTTGAAGATTTGGCTGTTTACGGCTGCAAGCATTTGTCTGAGGTGGTGGATTTTTTAAATAATCCGGGGCGTTACAAACCTGTACAGATAGATAGTACAATACAAGCAACAACAGTATCGTACCCTGGCGCAGATTTACATGATGTCAAAGGACAAGCTCATGCGCGTCGTGCTTTAGAAATTGCTGCGGCTGGTGGGCATAATTTGATTTTTGTCGGGCCGCCTGGTAGTGGGAAAACTATGTTAGCACGGCGCTTACCAGGAATTTTACCGCCGTTGAGTTTTGCCGAATCTTTGGAAGTAACTCGCATTCATTCGGTAGCTGGTTTATTGAAAAATCGTGGTTCATTGGTACGCGATCGCCCTTTTCGCAGTCCCCACCACTCGGCATCTGGGCCTTCTCTAGTTGGCGGTGGTAGCTTCCCTCGTCCTGGAGAAATCTCATTATCTCATAGAGGTGTGCTGTTTCTTGATGAACTGACAGAATTTAAACGAGATGTGTTGGAATTTCTGCGCCAACCTCTAGAAGATGGCTATGTGACAATTTCTCGCACCAAATTATCGGTAATGTTTCCCGCGCAGTTTACTTTGGTGGCGAGTACTAATCCCTGTCCTTGCGGTTACTATGGCGATACTATCCAACAATGTACTTGTTCTCCCCGCCAACGCGAGCAATATTGGGCAAAACTTTCTGGGCCATTGATGGATCGAATTGATTTACAAGTTGCAGTGAATCGCTTGAAACCAGAAGAAATTACCCAACAACCGACGGGAGAAACATCAATATCAGTACGCGAACGAGTCCAACAAGCAAGCGATCGCGCAATTACCCGTTTCCAAGGAGAAGCAAATCTGCGTTGCAATGCCCATTTGCAAAGTAGTCATCTTCAGAAATGGTGTAAGTTAGATGATGCTAGCCGCAATTTATTAGAAGCAGCAATTAGAAAATTAGGCTTATCGGCAAGAGCAAGCGATCGCATTCTCAAAGTAGCACGGACTATTGCAGATTTAGCAGGAGAAGATGAGCTAAAAAGCAATCATGTCGCGGAAGCAATTCAGTATCGCACAATTGATAGAATGCAATAAAAGTTTTTGGCGTTGCTGAATGAGACTAGGAATTAGCGTCACGCTCTAGACACAGCGAAAAATCAAAATCTCAAACTTCAATAGTCAAGTAAGCAAACGTAATTAAATGTAAAATAAAACTTCTGTTCGTAGTGAGCGATTTATCGCTCCATATAAGGTTATCAAGGACTAAAGCCGCTCACTACGAGCTTTGATTTAAGCCCTTGTACTTACCAAAAAGCTGGAAAATATTTATGGTTCAAACTTGGCTGTGGATTGGTGTCATCAGTATGGCGCTGGGTTCTGCTTTTTTCGGCGTAGGCGCACACAATGGTAAAAACGAACGCTGGAAGATACTGTATACACTTAATTTTTTCATCTGCTTGATTGCTAGTGGGTTGTACTTAGCAATGGCATTCGGTCAAGGAGTTAGCATCATCAACGAGCGTCCAACTTATTGGGTGCGATTTGTCACTTGGTTTTGCTCAACGCCACTGTTGTTGTTGGATCTAACTTTCTTGGGAAGAACGAGCTTACTGATTACAGGTAGCTTGTTAGGAGCAAACGCCTATATGCTTGCCACTGGCTTCCTTGCCACAATTACACCTAAGCCGATTAGCTACATCTGGTATATTGTTAGTTGTGGTGCTTACGCGGCGGTTTTCTACTTATTAGTCAAGCCCTACCGGATCGAGGCAGAACGCAAACACCCCAGATCCAAGCAAGCATTCCGCAAGCTGGTAACTGTGCATCTGGTGCTGTGGACACTCTATCCAATTGTATGGATTCTTAGTCCAGAATGGTTTAACGTTTTTGGTCAAGGTGAGGAAACAATGGGTTATACGCTACTAGATATCGCTTCTAAAGTCGGCTTTGGTTTTCTATCGTTAAACACCCTACATAATTTAGAACAGGCAGGAGAATCGGTTACTGAATCGGAAGCGTTATACAAGTAAGTATAAATTTTCAGTCCGATGCTTTAGATAGCTAATCGATGGAAAAACCCCGAATTTAAGCGAAAAGGTATTAGGAGAATCAATCAAGGGATTATGCGATCGCTGCCACTGCATTTTATATGCTGAAGCGATCGCACTACCTATTTTCTAGCAAAAAGCAAATTCTTTATAGATATTCCCGTTATAGAAATTACCGACTCTGCTAAATTCCTCCCCAAGAACGCTTCACAAATACCCTTGGGAGGATGTCGCAACTCAGGAGATCAGTATCCAATATATCAGGGACTAAGCGACATTCCCTACAAGGAGACTGATTGGATGAATTTGCAAGAAGTTTGGAAGTTATTACAAGAGACATTCAAAGAATGGAGTGAGGATAAAGCCTCACGGTTAGCGGCGGCGCTAGCTTATTACACGATTTTTTCCATTGCACCATTGCTAATTATTGTAATTGCGATCGCCGGGGCAGTATTTGGAGAGGAAGCGGCAAGAGGTCAAATTGTCGGACAAATTCAAGGTTTAGTCGGGGTAGATGGCGCAAAGTTTCTCGAAACAGCCATCCAAAATGCTAACCAACCCAAGACAGGAGCGATCGCTTCGATTATTAGTGTTGTAGTTCTCCTATTAGGTGCTACAGGCTTATTTACTGAGTTGCAAGATGCCATGAACACGATTTGGGAAGTGAAACCCAAACCTGGACGTGGCATAAATAATATGATTCGCCTCCGCGTTTTGTCTTTTGCAATGGTGATCGGAATTGGCTTTTTACTTTTAGTTTCTCTAGTAATTAGTACGATACTAGCAACCTTAGTAACATACTTTAGTAACTTATTACCAGGTTTCGATTTCATCTGGCAAATTGCTAATTTAATCATTTCTTTTGCAATCACGACACTGCTGTTCGGACTAATTTTTAAAGTTCTACCAGATGTCAAAATTGCATGGAGTGATGTTTTAGTTGGAGCTGCTCTTACTTCAGGTTTGTTCTCTATTGGCAGATTCTTATTAGGACAATATTTAGGTAATGGCAGTTTTGGATCGACCTATGGTGCTGCTGGTTCACTAGTGGTAATTTTAGCTTGGGTTAATTATGCCGCACAGATTCTTTTCTTCGGTGCAGAATTTACTCAAGTTTATTCCCGAAGGCATGGAAGAGGCATAGTTCCAACTAAAAATGCTGTGCATGTATCTGATAATACAAACTATAATGGCAAGGCTCCAACAAGACAAGCATCAACTAATAAAAAGCCATCCTCTCGCTTTATTAATCGCTTTTTTCAGTATTTTAGAAAGCCCAAACGCTTAAAGCAGAGAAGAAAAAATCAGCGATTTTAATCCTTCATTCTTGGAGATTTATATTTGTAAATCTAATAGATATTGAAGTATAGCAAAGTGCTGAGTGCTGAGTGCTGAGTGCTGAGTAAAAACCCAGTCGTTTCAAGCCTTTGAGCAATCAACACTGTCCTAATCTATGTGACTACGGCTATATCTAATATCCAGCCCAGTGAATTAGTTCTTATTGCCACAGCTGATGAGTAAATAATTCAGCAATTCTGAATTATTTTTATACTGAATTTTTCCAGAATTGTATTGAAAAAGGAAGAAAATTAGTGCTAATGGAAAAATGGTTTTTTATCAATTGGCAAGCAATTTTTATTCCTAGCATCAGCATCTTTGAATTGATTATCCGCGGATCGCTGGTATACTTAGCGCTATTCTCAGTACTACGCCTACTTCCTAGTCGGCAATTAGGAACACTAGGAATTACTGATTTACTTGTAGTTGTGCTATTTGCGGAAGCTGCTCAAAATGCTATGGCAAGTAATTACACATCAATTACTGAAGGGGCGATTCTGGTCGGAACAGTAATTTTTTGGAGTTACTTGCTAAACTGGTTAGGCTACAAACTTCCCCAGTTTCAACGTTTCTTGAATCCGCCACCATTGCTACTGGTAAAAAACGGTCGGATGATTGAACGCCATCTGCAACGAGAGTTAATTACAGACGATGAGTTGATGAGCAAGTTACGTCAGCAAGGTGTGGAATTTTTAGCAGATGTGAAGTTTGCATACATGGAGGCTGACGGCAGGATTAGTATCATCACCTTCGACTCCAAAACGAGTTCCGCCCCTGAGCAAAAAGTACCGTTAAAAAGCGATGTACATTAATTAGACTGTAAAATATGACGGTTGTATTCTGTGCCGAACTGTGATTGAGCGTTATACTTTGCCCGAAATGGCTAATCTGTGGAGTGAAACCTATAAACTAAAAACTTGGCTGCAAGTCGAAATTGCTGTTTGTGAGGCTCAAGCTGAACTTGGTTACATTCCATCTGAGGCGGTTGAGGAAATTAAGGCCAAGGCAGATTTTGATCCAAAGCGGGTGCTAGAAATTGAGGCTGTAGTCCGGCACGATGTCATTGCTTTTTTGACAAACGTCAATGAATATGTTGGTGATGCCGGACGCTACATTCACCTTGGTTTGACTAGTTCGGATGTTTTGGATACAGCTTTAGCACTGCAATTAGTTGCTAGCCTGGATATATTATTGCAACGTTTGGAAGATTTGATTCAGGTAATTCGCCAAAAAGCACGGGAACATCGTCATACAGTGATGGCTGGCCGATCGCACGGTATTCATGCTGAACCGATTACTTTTGGTTTTAAACTAGCTGGTTGGTTAGCAGAAGTGTTGCGACACCAAGAACGTCTGAGAATACTTCGCAAAACGATCGCCGTCGGTAAAATTTCCGGTGCAGTCGGAACCTATGCCAATATTGAACCGCGCGTAGAAGCGATCGCTTGTCAAAAACTCGGACTCGAACCCGATGCAGCCTCAACCCAAGTTATTTCCCGCGATCGCCATGCTGACTACGTGCAACAATTAGCTTTGGTAGCCGCAACCATTGAACGCTTTGCTGTAGAAATTCGCAATCTTCAAAAAACAGACGTTTTAGAAGTTGAAGAATTTTTCGCCAAAGGTCAAAAAGGCTCCTCAGCCATGCCACACAAGCGTAATCCCATCCGGTCGGAACGATTGACGGGAATGGCACGACTCGTCAGAAGTCATGCTGGTGCAGCTTTAGAAAACGTTGCTTTATGGCATGAGCGAGACATTTCCCACAGTTCTGTAGAACGGGTAATTTTGCCAGATGCTTGTACTTTGACGCATTTTATGTTGTCAGAAATAACCGATTTGGTCAAAAACCTGTTGGTTTATCCTGAGAACATGAAACGCAATCTCAACTGTTACGGCGGCGTTGTGTTCAGCCAAAAAGTGTTACTGGCTTTGATAGACAAGGGAAGCAGCCGAGAAGAGGCTTATGCGATCGTTCAAGAAAGCGCTCACGCTGCTTGGAATCAGCCAGAAGGAGACTTCCAAGACTTGATTAGCAAAGACCCACGTGTTACCCAAAAGTTGTCTTCAGCAGAACTAGAGGTTTGTTTCGACCCCCAGCAACATCTGCGGCATTTAGAAGAAGTTTACCAACGATTAGGTATTTAGGATTAATTTGCTTGTAGTAAGCGTTTAAGCGCTTACTACAAACCTGTTACCCCAAAAATACGCAGATATCACAAAAAAGATATACAGTGAATTTCAAGTTAGTGAGGTATCGAAGTTACAGCAGTTTTCATGTATAGCTAAGTGCTGAGTGCTTCGTGCTGAGTGCTGAGTTCTGAGTGCTAAGTGCTGAGTGCTGAGTGCTGAGTAAAAATCCAGTTTTTTCAAGACTTTGAGCAATCAACACTGTCCTAATCTGTGTGACTACGGCTATATTTGAAGCACACCCATCGTAGGGGCGCAAGGCCTTACGCTCCTACCGCGTGGTCTATTTACCTGAAAATAGCTGTAAGTCTCAAAGTCAGGTATAAAGCCTGTCTTGCTTCTGTTAGCACAGCCCATTCTGACCCTTTGGCAGGCTCAGGGCATCGCTCCTGAATTCTAAATTCTGCTGTGTAAAGATCCCAACAACATTTAATATTGCAATCTGTTTGATGCTCGAATTATTGCCAGCACTGGGTAGTATACATAACAAATACTTAGTTATTTATTAATATTACGAGTGCTTTGATGATTGAAATCCTAGCCACACTTTCTGCCTCTGCGGCAGCAGGAATGAGAATAGGCACACCTTTGCTAATTATTGGCTTATTGCAGGGTAGCAACTTGTGGTCACAAGTTCCAATTTTATCTCACATTTCTCCACCAATATTATTATGTTGCCTCACCAGTTGGTCATTAATTGAATTATTAGGCTCAAAAAAGCTCTGGGGGCAAAGATTACTCCAAGTGATTCAGTTATTCATGTCTCCCCTTGTAGGCGCAATTATGGGGTTAGGAGTAGCTACAGCAACAGCAACTCCAAACTGGCTGATTGCCATAATTGGAGGTTTATTAGCTTTGGTACTTCAGCTCGTCCAAATTGGTTGGTTCTATCGTTTACGTGGCTTACCGTTGTGGGCAGTCTTCCTTCAAGATACCTTGTGCATTGCTCTAGTACTATTTGCCTTTGATGCTCCTTGGCAAGGAGGAGTAATTGCTTTAATACTGCTTTGGTTCGCAGTTCGTAGTGCGAAGCAGTGGTATAACTGGTATCGACAGAAAAGTTAGGAGTTAAAAGTGAGAAGCAATGCTCTGAGCCTGCCGTAGCCCTCCGGGGAAGCAAGCTACGCGGAGCATCTTGTAGAGAAGGGTTAGCAATAAAGATAGAAATTAAGAGTGAAAAGTTAGCGAGAAAAATTTAAAACTTCTAACTCCTAACTCCTAACTTTTTTCATTTACTGCAAAAGCCCAATCATGTGCAAGAAGCCGTGACCGGTAATCAGCTCTACGATTAAGGCAATAAAACCCAGCATCGCAATCCGACCATTCCATACTTCAGCACTAGTTGTCAGACCCCATTCCCAACGCTCTTGGGGGTACATCTTTACCATTTTTTTCATTTGGGCAGCTTGCGAAAGCTTGAAGCTGGGGTTTTTCAGTGCATCAATCACTAATTCGGCTAGTGCATTAATAAACACTGGATGGGTATTGGGAGCCGGTACGCGGCGGAAGTTGTGAATTCCTGATTCTTCGGCTACTTCCCGATACTCAATATCAATTTCTTGTAGTGTCTCGATATGCTCTGAGACAAAACTGATTGGCACGACAACCAAATCTTTCACGCCTTGTGCGCCTAGTTCTTTGAGGGCATCTTCAGTATAGGGTTGAAGCCATTCTACTGGGCCGACACGACTTTGGTAAGCTAGGGTGTGGGCATTGGGTCGATTGAGAGTCTGCATAATCAACGCAGTACATTCTTCAATTTCTATCTGGTAAGGGTCGCCTGCTTCTTCAACGTAGCTTTTCGGAACGCCATGAGCGCTGAAGAATATATGAACGTCATCCGGGTTAGGGAATTGCTCAAGTTCCTGGGCTATGAGTTGCGCCATCGCTTGAAGATAGCCTGGTTGTTTATACCAAGAAGGAATGACGGTGTAATCAATCGGTTGAAGTTTTGGATCTTCTTGCCAAAGTTTATCTAAAAGCCGGAAGCTGGAACCACTGGTGCTGATAGAAAACTGGGGATATAGTGGTAATATTACCAGGTGTTCTACCTTATCTTGGGTAATTTGTGCGATCGCCTCTTCTGTATAGGGATGCCAATAACGCATTCCCACGTAGATATCAACTTCTTGCCCCAAAGAACCTAACTGTTCTTTTAGAGCTTCACCTTGGGCTTCTGTAATCTGCCGCAATGGGGAACCACCACCGATTTGCTTATAATTTTCTTGAGATGTTCTGGTTCGCCGTGTGGCAATAAACCAGGCTAGGGGCTTTTGCAACCAGCGAAATGGTAGGCGAATAATTTCCGGATCGGAAAATAGATTGTACAAAAACGGCCCGACATCTTCTAGCTTATCAGGGCCACCGAGATTGAGTAATAAGACGCCTACACGACCCATAGCAGTTACTTTCCCCCAATCTTTTCAGGTTTTTTACTAATGTTAACAATATATCTTTATTAAATATAAAGCTTAATAGCAAGGAAATATGCAATGGCAACAATTTTAAGAGATTGGAGTTACCGCTATCAGTGGTTATATGATGGTATCTCTCGTTTAGCAGCCTTAAGTGTAGGTGGTGAAGCGCGTTTTCGGCAACTTGCTTTGCAAGGCTTAACAATTCACTCAGATACTCAGGTTTTAGATTTATGTTGCGGTAGTGGCCAAACGACGGAGTTTTTAGTAAAAACTTCACAAAATGTAACAGGATTAGACGCTTCACCCAAGTCTTTGCAACGGGCGCGGCTAAATGTCCCGGAAGCTTCATACATAGAAGCTTTTGCTGAAGAGATGCCATTTGCAGATAATTTGTTTGATGTGGTACATACCAGCGTTGCACTACACGAGATGCAGCCTCAGCAATTACGAAAAATTATTAATGAAGTTTATCGGGTGCTGAAGCCAGGAGGAGTGTTTACGCTGGTAGATTTTCACGCTCCAACAAATCCAATATTTTGGCCTGGGATATCGGTGTTTTTATTGCTGTTTGAGACGGAAACAGCTTGGGAATTACTGAAAACTGATTTAGCTGAGTTGTTAGCTAAGACTGGCTTTAAAGTGAATAAGTCTACTTTATATGCAGGTGGGAGTTTGCAAGTGATACAGGCGAATAAATGAACAATACTACTTTATTAATGGCAGTGAGGAGACTCTGCTATTAATAGAGTATAGGTTGTTTTTATATAGTACTTAAGCAAGTAGGCTGTGAAAAAATGACGCAAGAACTAATAGACCTCAAAAAGAGTATTTTGGAAGGACGTTATGCAGATGCCTTAGCAATTGTAGACGAATTAGAAGGCATGAGTAAACAAGCTATTCTGCGGAATATCCAAGCTTATTTAAGGATTCTACTGATTCATTTGATTAAAAACCAAGTAGAACAACGATTAACTGGTTCTTGGGCAAATTCTATTCGTAATTCAATCCGAGAAATTAAAATTCTTAATATCAAAGATAATAAAAAATCTTACTATATTAATTTAGGTGAGTGGGAGAACTTGATAGAAGAGGAAGTGATTGAAGATGCGATCGCTGATGCTAGTGATGAAGTAATGAATGGAGTATATAATCAATTCCAACTGTCTGAAATAGTAGATAGAAACCAAATTATTCAGACTGCATTGAAATTTTTGGCACTAACCTATTCCTATTCAGCTAAGGAGTTACCGGCAGTTTTGGCTGAAAATTTAACTCAGTTATCTGGTGGAGAAGATTGGAAAGCGGGTAGGCGGTAAAATTTGTTAATCCCTAATAGGGATTTTGATTAATTGCAATAACCTTCAAAAAGCGTTGAGGCAACAAAAATTTTGTTTCAATCCCTAATAGGGATTTTGATTAATTGCAATGACATCGCTCCAAGAGTCGATTTCCTCTCTACGAGTTTCAATCCCTAATAGGGATTTTGATTAATTGCAATTCTACAGTCTGTCCGGCAACCACCCCGGTGTTTGTTTCAATCCCTAATAGGGATTTTGATTAATTGCAATGCTTAGGAGTAGGTGGATCGCCCACCTCTGCATAAGTTTCAATCCCTAATAGGGATTTTGATTAATTGCAATTAAATTGCACTTCCCAATCGATAGCATCCACACCCCGGTTTCAATCCCTAATAGGGATTTTGATTAATTGCAATCTTGCAATCACATCTGCAATCCCAAGGAACATTAGTTTCAATCCCTAATAGGGATTTTGATTAATTGCAATTTATGTTCCTGCGCGTGGTAGTGGTGCGGTCAACGTAAAGTTTCAATCCCTAATAGGGATTTTGATTAATTGCAATTTTCGAGATGAAACGTATTCTCGCTTTCGTGGCAGTTTCAATCCCTAATAGGGATTTTGATTAATTGCAATTAGAGGAAGAAGTATCTAAACTTCCTTTCATTGTTTGTTTCAATCCCTAATAGGGATTTTGATTAATTGCAATAGCTCTACCAGTGTGGGGCTAGGAATCAATGCCCAGTTTCAATCCCTAATAGGGATTTTGATTAATTGCAATAAGCTTGAAATATGGCTGAGAAGTGAGCAATGTTGCGTTTCAATCCCTAATAGGGATTTTGATTAATTGCAATTAACCTGGGTTTTGATTATAGTTCTCTCTGGTCGATGTTTCAATCCCTAATAGGGATTTTGATTAATTGCAATGATTTATTCAAGGTTTATCCCAGTTTTGGGATAGTTCATGTTTCAATCCCTAATAGGGATTTTGATTAATTGCAATTGATGAAATTATTCACTGTTCTGGCATCTCTATTTATGTTTCAATCCCTAATAGGGATTTTGATTAATTGCAATCAATTCTGGTCTACTCTACTCTTACTCCACTTACTAAGGTTTCAATCCCTAATAGGGATTTTGATTAATTGCAATTTTGCTCGGATTGGATGAGCCAAGTCAACTTAGTGTTTCAATCCCTAATAGGGATTTTGATTAATTGCAATTTTATGAAACAATTAAACACTTACTTAAAGAGGATGTTGGTTTCAATCCCTAATAGGGATTTTGATTAATTGCAATCACGCAAAGTCTCAGGATGCTTGATAATAGTTTGGTTTCAATCCCTAATAGGGATTTTGATTAATTGCAATCAGGAGGATAAGGACTAAAATCGACATTACCACTGCCTTGTTTCAATCCCTAATAGGGATTTTGATTAATTGCAATCTGTTTGAGTTGGTGATAAATAAGAAGTAGCAAGTTTCAATCCCTAATAGGGATTTTGATTAATTGCAATAAGTAAATTTCATAAGGATTTAACTCAAATTAGAAGTTTCAATCCCTAATAGGGATTTTGATTAATTGCAATCAAGCTGTTTCTGTTGTTGAGGCTCGTAAAATTCGTGTTTCAATCCCTAATAGGGATTTTGATTAATTGCAATGGTAATTTTGTAAATGCCCAAGTGTAAAATTTAGGTTTCAATCCCTAATAGGGATTTTGATTAATTGCAATTTGGTAAGGTTTCTGAGAGTACGCCATCTTGCCCGGTTTCAATCCCTAATAGGGATTTTGATTAATTGCAATGGATTGCTAACCCAGATATCGTAATTTTCCGGGTTTCAATCCCTAATAGGGATTTTGATTAATTGCAATGATTCTACGCTTTCACAAAATGCAGTATTTGGAATGTTTCAATCCCTAATAGGGATTTTGATTAATTGCAATATTACAGATTTAAGATAAAGAAGAATGCTTCAAGGTTTCAATCCCTAATAGGGATTTTGATTAATTGCAATAGCGGGAGCCTGAAAGCCAAGCTATATTTAGTTTTCAAGGTGCAGTTGCGCGATTCTAGAGCAATCATAGCATTAGAGAATTTCTTTGGGAAGAGTGTCGGGAAAGGTTGAAGGCTAAAACTCAATTATTGTAAGCATTTCAGAGATTGCGCGGATGAATTTAGACAATTAGTGGGGTGAAACGCTTGCTGGTGTTGAGATAGAAGCACTTTTTTTCGGGTGTGAAATTTGTACACCTACCCTTGCGCGCATTTGACCATACAGTAACCTAAATATAAGGGAACTTAGTAATTCAACGTAGAGATGATGAAAGAAATAACGCGCCGCAAATTTATTGCAACAGCTACGGTGGCGACAGGTTTTGCCCTTGCAGTACAACCCATTTCTGCCGGAGTCATCACTACTGATGCCAAGGGGTTAGTAGCTGGTGCAGTGAAAATTCCCGTCAAAGATGGCGAAATTCCTGCCTATAGAGCAGCACCAGCTACTGGTGAAAATTTCCCCATTATTCTGGTAATCCAGGAAATTTTTGGCGTACACGAGCATATCCAGGATATCACTCGTCGCTTTGCTCGGTTGGGATATTTAGCGATCGCACCAGAATTATTTGTGCGTCAAGGCGATGTCTCGAAGTTAAGCAATATAGACGAAATTCGTCCAATTGTTGCCAAAGTACCAGATGCCCAAGTGTTATCCGATCTTGATTCCACAGTTGAGTGGGCAAAGAAGTCAGCTAAGGGTAATGGCGAGAAGTTGGGAATTACAGGTTTCTGTTGGGGCGGTCGTATTACCTGGTTATATGCTGCGCATAATCCCCAGGTGAAGGCAGGTGTAGCTTGGTACGGGCGACTTGTGGGCGATGCTACCAAACTTCAGCCCCAGTATCCCGTCGATGTTGCATCAAAACTGACAGTCCCGATTCTCGGACTCTATGGTGGGAAGGATACAGGTATTCCTCTTGATACAATAGAGCAGATGCGCGATCGCTTACAATCCAGCAGCAGCAAATCTGAAATTTTCGTCTATCCCAATGCACCCCACGCATTTTTTGCCGATTATCGCCCCTCCTACCGTGAGAAAGAAGCTCAGGATGGTTGGAAACGCCTCTTGGCATGGTTTAAGGAAAATGGTGTTTAAAAAATTAACTACTCATGAACTGTAACGCTGAAAAAAGTCCCAAATTCTTTCACTGGCCTTCAGCCCCAGCTTGGCACTAAATTTGTTTAGGGACTTCCAAAGAATAAATTATTCCAAGAAAGGGACTTCCAGTTAAAAAATATCCCGTCGTAGGGGCGCAAGGCTTTGCACCCCTACAAATTTATAAATAATATCAAGTCCGGGTAATTAGTTATGATTCCCACTGTCATTTCACCCCACCCCCAACCCCTCCCCGCAGGCGGGGAGGGGAGACAAAGCGTAGCTTTGGCGGGGTGGGGTTCTTGCAGTTTAATAAGTAACCAAGCGGACATGATATAATTTGGGATAATTTATTTTTTGCAAGTCCCTTATCTTCAGAAAAATTACAGTAAGCTTTGTTTGTTGCACGATTTAATTGATTTGCTGTATTGCTCGGAGTTTAAGATACTAAATCAGAAAATACAGTTGAATAAAGTCATACTGAAATTATGACTTTATTCACATTTGGAACTTTGGACAAAAAAAGGGAGTTTAGGAACTCCTTTTTAATTAGTATTATTTATTACTTAAATATTTAGTTTTACTGGATTTTATATACAATCATAGCAATTAATACGGCAAGACCTAGCGCTCTGCGAAAATAATTAACGCCTTGAAATAGCTCCATCCATGCCCAAGTAAACAAGGAGCCATATGCCACAAAGTCTAACGCTGTATTGATTTTGCCACTTGTAAAAACTAGGGTTAGTAAACTAGCTACTATCCAAAGAATCAGTGGTGGGTTTGGCATTTGAGCCAAAACAATTTTACCATTGCTATCACGAAAGGTTTTATCAACTAAGGTATTTTCCATTGTTTGAGATTGCTACTTAGGTAATAGTTATTAACTTGCAAAAATTCCTGAGTGATGTTTTGATAATAGGCTGAAGGAGGTTTGATTGCAAGTTATTTAATAAAATTAAAACATTAAAACAATTCTATTTCCACCTATCTAATTGCTGAGATTAAAGCAGTAAAGGATATTCATATATGACTATATTGAAAGACATACTTTTAACATTTCAATTAATGATTGCAACACAAAAATAGAAAAGCCTCCCATTGTGGGAGGCTGAAAAGTTAGCGGAGAAAACTTGTTAAACTACGGTGCTACTACACCAATCGCTCCTCCTAATGCAGAGAAAATGGCGGAGACGAATGCTGTGGCAAATAGCCACCACGCTGCTGAAGCTGCGGCTTTGCGGGTTTCTTCTGCTTGCCGCTGTGCTTGATGCTTAACCTGTTCTAGACGGCGTTGGGCTTCATGCTGTATGCGTTCTGCACGTTGCAATACTGTGTTGCGTGCCCGTTCAATTTGGTCGATGATCCGGTTGGCATCTTCTTCGGAGATGTCCTCACGAGAACTCATAATTGCCACTAGGGTATCACGGTCAAAGGAGGACAAGCGATCGCGCAGGGCATCGAAACCTGCTTGGGGATCGTCAAAAACTGTGCGAATATCGCGCTTAATATTATCATAGTTAAGTTCTGGGCGATCCAGGGAGTTAAGATAGTTGCGAATGCGGGCAAAAACCCCATCAATTGCATCTTGAATGCCCCGTTGAATGCTCCGTACTTGTTCGACAAATTGCTCCCTTACGGACACTATATTATCGGCAATCCGCGCTGCTTCTTCATCAGAAATATCTTCCCGAATTTTCAGTAGGGCAATGATGGTATCACGGTCAAACTGAGAAAGGCGATCGCCAAAACTTTCCACCCCAACTCGCGGATCGTGTAACAATAATTGCAAGTCGCGTTTGATACCTTCAGGATTGAGTTCTTCTTTGCCAGTTTGGCGGAGATACTCTTCCAGATAAGCTTTGAATGATTCTGCTTTTTGTTGTGTGCGGCTAGCTAGGCGACGAGGCGCACGTACAAAGTTACGAATCGAAGTTTGGGTAGAATCAATGATTTCATTGACTTGTTCTTCACTCAAGTCTTGGCGTTGACTGAGCAATTTCACCAGTGTATCTCGGTCTACCCGCGACAATCGACGGCGCAGTGCGACAGCTCCCTCTTTGGGATTTTCAAACAATTTGGTCAAATCTCGCTGAATACCTTCTGGATTCAGTTCTTGTTTCCCAGTATTGCGGAGATAATCTGCGATCGTTGTTGTCACAGAGTCGTATTGCTCTTTAGCTTTATCTACTACAGCTTGGGGTGTGTGGCGAATATTATGCCATGACTCTTCAGTAGCATTGATGATTTGATTAACTTGATCTTCACTCAAATCTTGCCGCTGACTCAACAATTGTACTAAGGTATCGCGGTCAAAGCGAGACAAGCGCGCCCGAATTGAGCTAATTCCAGCTTGCGGATCTTCCAGTAGCTTTTTGAAGTCGGCACGGATAGCATCAGGATTCAGTTCTGATTTGCCTGTGTTACGCAGATATGATTCTACATTCAGCCACAGGGTTTCTGCTTGATATTGTGCTTGTTCTGCTAATCCTTTGGATTCTACCAAGACGCGATCGCGTTGTTTTTCTAACTCATCGAGAATGCTATCTACTTCATATAGCTGGACATCATTACGCTGTAGCAATATCTCCCGAATTTCTTGGCGTTCAATGTGCGCCAGCCGCAATGTCAGGGTTTCGTAATCTGCCTCTGAGTCTTCCAACAGTGGTTTAAAATTCCGCTCAATGCCCTCGGCTGTCAAATCTGCCTTGGGAGTAACAAGCAGATAACTTTCTACTGCGCGTTGCAAGTCTTGGACTATTTCTCTTTCTTCAATAGCTCTGACTGTTATTAGCACTTCTTGGCGGACAGTTTCTAGTTGATTTGCAATGCGTTGAATTTGACTTTGAGTAAGCAATCCCCGTTGTTGCAACATTTTGACGAAATCATTGCGCGATAGTCGTTCTAGTTCCCGGCGGACGATTCCAGGATCAGCTGCTGGGTCGTAGATGACATCATGAAATTCTTGGGCAATTCTTTCTGGACTCAGTTGCCAAGCATAAGTATTGTACAGGTAGTTTTCGACATCAGCCCGAATTGGGCTATAGGGTTGTGATGGGGTTGGCAAGCCTAACTTATCTGCTTGTTGAGTGACTTTATCTTTAGCACTAGTGAGACTACCCAAGATTTTTTCTACATCCAAATCAGGCAAATCTGTCCGTCCCAGCACAGTGGCGGTTAAGGCGGATAGTCCTTGCTGGATTGTACTTTGCATTGGGCCAGGGGCTGCCTTTTGGTTTTGGTCAGCTTCTTTGGAACCACCTTTTTCTGCTAATAACCGATCCAGTTTGGCGTTGAGTTCATCTGTTTTGGTTTGTCCTGGTGGGAGTGATTTCAGATAATCCATTAACTCACCCAGCCGATCTTCTGTGGGTGGTTGCTGACTTACCACTTGTTGCCAAACTTTATACAAGGTATCAGCAATGCGGCTAACATCTTTTTTGGAAAGATCGGTGCGGCTGCTGACTAACTCGATAAACTTTTGGCGGTCGATGTTGCGGATATCTGGAGTCCCGGCGATCGCTTTTAATTGTGGATCGTTGAGTAAATTTTCAAAATCACTCCGAATCTTTGACACATCGAGTTCTGGAGGACGGATCTTTTCTAAGTAATCTTCAATGTTTTCCCGGATACTCACGGGGTCGATGGCACTTCCTAGTTCTCGACGAACAGCGGCGGCGGCGGCTTCGGCTGTGGCTACCACTTGGTTATTCACAGCTTTAGCGCCTAGTGCGGCGGTAGCAGTCCCCATAATCGCCTGAAACCCAGATGTTGCCGTATTTACGACCGAGCCAACTAAGGAGCCGACTGTGGTGGAACTTACCCAAACTAAAAGCAAAAAGTAAGCACCCCAAATCACCAAACCAAGAGTCGCTCCCAATCCTCGGTCTGAGATGACAAGGCTCAATTTTACTGCTAGATAAGAAGCGATTAATAAGGCGATCGTTACAGTAACTAATGTCCAAATACCTACTGCCGTGCCAATTTTGCGAATGCTGCCGCCCAAACTTCCACTTTCCCCATTATCTGAATCCGAATCAGATGAGTGCCCCAGGTAGGAAATACCGGCTGCAAGGGAGAGATTAGTTAGAACTAATTGGAAAGCAAAGGCTAGAATCACACCGGAGATTAAAGCCACAAAAAAGCGCGGCCCAGAAATGAGAGCCGAGGCTTGTGCTGGCGTGACGTTTGAGGGTTCTACTGGAACCTGTGCTAACCATAATAGTGGTTTATAGAGTCCCACCATGATTTCCGTACTTTGGAACATTGTATTTCCTTCTACCTACTAAGTTTAAATTTGGGGGAATTAAGAATTTCTTGAGAAGCAACTCTTAGTATTTATGTTTCTACCTATGGCAATACCTAACTCTTTAGATCAGAATCGTAGAATTTAGCTCCTTAAAGCATCTCTCCAAGGGCTGAAAACCGTATCCAGCGAAAGATATAACTTTTAATTTCTCTCAGTATTAATAATCAATAAAATTAGCAACCATTATTTATTATGTAACGCTAATTTTTAATTTTAACTGTTTACTTTATAGCGAGTGATTCTATTGAAATACTAGTTTGCTTCCAGATAATAATTGAAACTTATTTAAATATCTATTTTTTATCACCCTCTCTAGGTGGATTTATTTTTAACAATACCTTTGTGTTCGTCGTCCATAAGAAATGCTTGTGGTTTCTACCTATAGGCAGAAATAATTCTAGTTCTGAATAGCTACATTAAAGTTAACAAACGAATCGTTGAGGTCAAAAAATGGCAACTTGGTTTTCCAGACATTTGCCAATAATTTGAACAGAATACAATGGTTGCGATCGCAATGATTTTCTGTTTGCCCAAACTCTTCAAGCCGAGATAGGGAAACGTCGTTTGGCAATAATTCGCTTTATTGCGTATTTACTTTCGGACTTAGTTGACTATAGCGTTGTGCATGAAATTTTGCGCTTGACTTAGTTAGAAAAGCATTCAAAGAATAGAAAACCAACTTGATTTAGAAGGGACAAACAATGGAAACTCGTTCATCTACTGATTTACCACCTATTGCTAAAGCTTACAATGGCCGCGATCGCAATGAATTTCTGTTTGGTTTTACTCCCCAAGCTGAAATTTGGAATGGTCGCTTGGCAGCCATTGGCTTTCTTGCCTATTTACTTTGGGACTTAGCTGGTTATAGCGTTCTACGCGACGTTTTACATCTGATTGGCTACTAGAAACTAAAGACTTAAAAAGTTAGTAAAATTTGGAGAAAAAAATGGCAACTCAAGAAACTCGTCCTTCTACCGATTTACCAGTTGTAGCACCTGAATACAACGGTATAGACCGCAATGCATTTTTGTTTGGTTGGACTCCTCAAGCGGAAATTTGGAATGGTCGCTTGGCGGCAATTGGATTCCTTGCTTATTTACTTTGGGATTTAGCTGGTTATAGCGTCCTGCGCGACGTTTTACATCTGATTGGCTACTAGTATGCCACACGGATTATGACATGTTAATTAAGTTCGTAGTCAGGACTTAAGTTCTGATTACGAACTTACCAAAATATGGAGCAACTTGCTCTTGTACTGATTTACCAGATGTTACAACAGAATATAAGAGTGTTAGTCTTCTACACTTACCTTCCTGAGTTTAATTAATTAGACCTCTTGCATAAGTCGAATCGACCCCCCTTGTATATACATAAGTCTGAAATAGTTGATTAACCAAGGTTTTACCCCACCCTAACCTTCCCCTTATAAAAGGGCTACCGTGTACACACAAGTTATCGAATTACTACCAGTTCTCGAATTACCCCACCCTAACCCTCCCCGTATGTATTGGGGAGGGAACCGGATTTTTCTTGTTTCCCCCCAATACATCGGGGGGACTAAGGGGGGTAATTCGACTTGTACCGTAGCCTTTCTAAGGGGAGGGTTAGGGTGGGGTAAAACTGACATGAAAAACCAAGTGAGTAAACTATTTTAGACTTGTGTGTACACCGTAGCCTTATAAAAGGGAGGGAACAAAATATCTGATTTCCCCCATTTATAAGGGGGGATTAAGGGGGGTAATTCGATTTTTGTGTACACCGTAGCCTTCACAAGGGGAGGGTTGGGGAGGGGTGATTCAAAGATTTTTGCAAGAGGTCTATTGCATAGTAGTGAAAAAGCCACCTAGTTTTAGGTGGCTTATCTATAATAAAAATTACTTAAATTTCAAACAGCAATTATTCCTCAATACAACTGGGAATACCCAGAACAGCACAGGGGAAATTAGAACCTAAAGCCTCAATCATGGGATGATTAACAGAGTTGCAACCTAGAAATAGAATATCAGCAGCTTCTGATTCAACAACTTTGTTAAGTTCTATAGCAATAGAGCCAAACCGCAGGTGAGATTTAAAGGAACCTTGCCATTCTTCAGCCAAACTCCGTGCTTGCCAGAGAATTATATCCGCTTGTTGTAGGGGAGTGATAGCTGTCTGTAACTTGGGTTGAGTTAATACCTGTGTGACAGACTTTGATACCAGACTAACTTCACATTCCAATGAAGGCTGTTGTTGTGGAAAAGTCAAGATATTTGGATACTGACTACTTTGATTATCTTCTATTACATAAACGGCTTGAACCGTAACTTCTGCATTAGTGGCTAAACGCGTTTGATGGGCAATCCAAAAAGCAATATCTAATGCTGTATGACTTTTAGGAGATGCGTCATAAGCAACAATTAAGTTAATTGCTTTTGAGCTTTGAGGTTTTTGAGAAAAAGGTTTTTTTGGTTCTGGCAACAGTACCATTTGTTCAATTAAGTCATCTCGACCTGTGGCACTTTGCAGACGCGCTAACATTGGCTTAATTTGCACAGCTTTACTTCTCCCAATGAAATGAATTAGTAATGAGAAGCAGGGCGACCAATTTTAGATTTTGGGCTTCGGCTACACTCAGTCGAAGGATTTTGGATTTTAGATTGAGTGACGAGAACCAAAATTTCAAATCTTAAATCAGTCAAGGAAACCCCAATAATAACTGTATTACAGCCAAAGTCTTGGGGGTTCCTTCCATTGCCTACGGAGTTAGCTGACGGGCTAAGACTGGAAGGTGTCTCTCTCTTAAGAGTGCTGAGTGCTGAGTGGTGAGTGCTGAGTTAAAACTTTTTACTCTTAAATTGCCGCTCTCTGCAAGATTAGCCCCAAACATTGGTTCCTCCGTTCCAAATTCAGCTTTCATGAATTTGAATTAGGCTACCCACTAAAAAAATGATAATCTAATTTACTCGTCTTGGGCAAAATATCGATCGAGGAAATTTAGGGCGTGGTTGCGGAGTTCAAAATACTCTTTTGAGTTTCGCATGGCGGCGCGATCGCGTGGATGCTCAAAAGGAACTTCTAATATCTCTCCTATACTAGCAGCTGGGCCATTGGTCATTAAGACGATGCGATCGGACATATAAATTGCTTCATCTACATCGTGGGTAATCATCATCACTGCCTGACGATTATTTTCCCAAATATCCAATACCTGCCGCTGCAATTTACCACGAGTTAGTGCATCTAGTGCCCCAAAAGGTTCATCCATTAGCAACATTTTGGGACGAATTGCTAAAGCTCTGGCAATACCTACTCGTTGTTTCATACCTCCAGAAATTTCATCGGGATATTTGTCAGCCGCCGCCGTCAAGTTTACCATTGCCAAGTGTTCATTTACAATGCTAATTTTCTCAGATCGATTAGCATTTTTTAACACTTCATCGACAGCTAAACGGATATTTTCTCGCACTGTTAACCAAGGTAACAGCGAATAATTCTGAAATACCATCATCCGTTCGGCTCCTGGCTCACGGATTTCTTTTCCATCTAGCCGCACTGAGCCGGAAGTCGCTTTCTCTAAACCCGCTACTATCTTTAGTAGAGTTGATTTCCCACAACCAGAGTGACCAATTACAGAAATATATTCATCTTCATCAATCGTTAGATTAACGCCATCTAAAACGACAAAGTTATCTTTATCAGGTGTCGGATAAGACTTGACTAAATTTTCAATTTCTAAAAATCCGCGGCGGGGCATAACTTTGGTCTGAGTATTAATAGGTAATGAGGTATATTCCATCATCAAAATGCTCCAGAAATAATTTAGTCATCAGTCAATATTTGAACTTGGAATTTAAGACATGAAAAACTGAGTGGGAGCATTAGCCCTGATGGCAAAACTATTCAGATAGCCCACCGGATCGCTGGGGTCGAAGCTTTTCTTATCTATAAATACTTCTGGTGGTTCGACCTTGTAATCATCCTTGGGACACTGAATGCCCATTTCAGATGCTATCTCCCGATATAAATCTGCTCTCCAGCCAAGTTCTGCTAGTTTATCGGCATTTTTGGGGAATTCCTTTATTTGTCCCCACCGCGCTGCTTGTGTCATCAACCACATACTTCTGGATCTCCATAAGAATGTGGAGTGTTCTCCTGGCTGTTTGGGAATGTTGTCAGGAATATCGAAGAAAATTGTGGTGTCAGCAGCTTTGATGGTGCGGTCTTTACCGTCAAAGCCGCCATAGTTGTAATCGCCGAGAATTGCCGGACCTGTAAATTTCGCAATTGGGGCATCTTTCTTTTTAGGTCTAGCACCTGTAAAGGAACGGTCTGTTATCAGTTCGGCTACTTCTTGGCGGTTTTCTGCTTTGCTGCAATACTGACAGGCTTCAATCATCGCCTTGACTAGGGAACGATAGGTTTTGGGATATTTGTCGATAAAAGATTCCATCACGCCTAAAAGCCGATCTGGGTGTCCTAACCAGACTTCTTTACCTTGTGCGAAGGTAAAGCCGATATTTTCGTTACCTGTTATTGCTCGCGTATTCCAAGGTTCTGCAACCATGTAAGCTTGCATTGCACCAATCCGCACATTTGTCACCATTTGGGGGGGTGGAACGATGATGACGCGAAACTCTTTAAGGGGATCAACACCTGCGGCAGCGGATAAGTAACGGATAAAGTATTCGTAAATGGAGGAACTTAATACTACTGCCCAAACTCTGTTTTCTGCCGGTTGCTTGTCAAAGTAACCTCGGAAATCGCGCCCAAAGGCTTCTAAAGCACCATCGCCATATTTTTCTTGATACTCGTACCACGGACGTAGCCCAAAATCCCACATGGCTTTGTTCATGGTCATGGCGTTACCGTGGCGGTGGATGGTCATGGCTGCACACAAGGGGGCATGGCGTGCGCCTTCAGCACCAATTCTGGCATTAGTAACTGCACCAGATACTACGGGTGAAGCATCCAGGCGACCAAAAATTACACCATCGCGGGAGGTGGCCCAACTGGCTTCGCGGTTGAGTGTAACGTTCAAACCATACTTGCGGAAGAAGCCTTTTTTCCAGGCGATCGCAAATGGCGCACAATCATTAACGGGAACGTAACCAACTGTCAGATCGGCTTTTTCTAAGTCGCCGCTTTTAACTACTGGTTGCACAGCTAAGGCTTCTTCTGTCAATCCTTTAGCTGATCTATCTCCTGAAATCCCACAGGAGGACAGCGCCATTCCCGCCGTTGTTGCTCCTATTCCTTTAATAATATCTCGTCGAGTCCAATTAATATCACCCATTCTTGTAGCTCCATTGGTGATGAATTATCACGTTCCAGGCACAGAGTCTGGTTCATCTTGCTGTTTTGATAGCAGCCGAATTTTGTTAGTTGGAAGTTTTAGGGCGATGGGTTACTAATTCTTGGATTTTGTCCACGGCAAAATCTAAGATTAACCCAGTTACACCAATTACCAACACAGCTAAAAAGACTGAACTCAAGTTTAAGCGACTCCATTCATCCCAGACAAAGAAGCCGATACCAATACCACCTGTGAGCATTTCCACGGCGACGATTACCAGCCAAGCTATGCCTAAACTAATTCGTAAACCTGTAAAAATATACGGCAAACTTGCAGGCCAAATGATTTTTGTAATCCGCCGCCAACGTGGCATTTCCAACACTCGTGCCACATCTAAATAATCTTTGGGAACGCTAGAAACTCCTAAAGCGGTATTAATAATTGTTGGCCATAGGGAAGTAATAAAGATGACAAAAATGGCTGAAGGATCTGCTAAATTGAAAATTGCTAAGGCGATGGGTAGCCAAGCTAGGGGCGATACAGGTTTAAAAATTTGAATGATCGGATTGAGCGCTAGCATTGCCGGTCTGGACATCCCAATTAGAAACCCCAGAGGAATCGCTACTACCGCACCCAACAAAAAGCCTACTAATACCCGTCGCAGACTTGCTATTAACAACCAACCAATTCCCAAGTTCCCTGGGCCTCGCTGGTAGAAGGGATTTAAGATGTAGTCTAAATTAGCAATTAACGCTTCTGGTGGGGTGGGCATCAATTCATGGTTGGCAAGTGCAACAATCCACCACAGCACAATTATTCCCAAGAACCCCAATACAGGTAGAAAGAAGACATCTCTAACGACGACAGGTTTTGTCTTTTTCCAAGCAGCTTGTCCAGCGATCGCAGCGATCGCTGCTAAATTTAATTGGAATATCATTTACAACCTCAACAGATTTAAGTGCAGGTACAAAGAATCCGAGCAGTACCAGCCTTGGACACCGATGAGATCGGAACATTATAAAAAAATGCCGTCTCTTCAGTCTTTTCTCAATGCCTACGAAGTTAGCTGACGGGCTAGGGCTGAGAGATGCCCTTCTTTTTAGAGTGCTGAGTACCGAGTGCTGAGTGCTGAGTTAACTCTTCACTTCTCACTTTTAACTCCTCACTTTCTATGAGATACGCCCCACAATTTGGTTCCTCCGCTCCAGCGTTATGCACTGTGACACGCTGAATTAGGCTGACTTACTCTAATGGATACTAAATTATGCACAATATAACATCGATGCTCAGTAAAAGCCATCTATCATCTGAGAAGTATTGTTTATTTTAATACTTTAATTAAGCATTTTTAACTGGTCACTAGTAACAAATATAATCTACGTGTTTAGTTGTGGTGTGAGTTAACTCCTCGAACAGACAGCTAAACAAGATAGTGAAGCCAAGTATTAAAAATGTTACGTGCTTAATTAATATTTTTTAATAGAAAACGAATATACTGGTAAAATTTTATGCACAACTATTTAATTAGTAAAAAAATAATATGTATAATTTATTCCTTTTGGTAGGTGAACTAAATTGTTAAATTTGGTAAAAGCCCACTGCACTCGCTAAACTAATTGGATATGGAAGTTTACTCATCTATCTCCTAGCTGATATTTAACATAATGGATTTTAGTCAAGTACTGGCTGAAAAAACGGATACCATCCTCGATAAATGGATTCTAGCAGTTCGTAAGGATAGACGGATTGAAAGTGCTGATGACCTATCTTACACAGCGGTAAAGGATCACATCCCTGATGTTTTGAAAGCAATGGTGACAGTGCTTTCAAAACATCAGGATAATGATATTCAGTCAATAGTTACTGCCAGTTTTCAACATGGAGCTATTCGAGCCGAACAGGGCTTTGATCCAGCAGAAATTGCCAGAGAATATCATCTGCTACGAACAGTAATATTTGATGCTCTACAACCAGATTTATTAGAGGGAATCCCGTCAGAGATAATTCGTTCCATGCGTTTGATTGACGCTATTATAGACGAAGCGATCGCTCGATGTTTTAAGAGTTATGTTGAGGAACGCTTGCGGGAATTACAGCAGTTGCAAGCATCACTAACGCTCCATAATGAGGAACTTACGCGATTAATTAGCGCCAATCAAGAGTATCTTTCCCAATTAGCCCACGAATTAAAACATCCTTTAACTTCTATTATTGGTTATTCCGATCTGTTTTTACGCCAACAACGACGAAAGGCTGATATAAAAGAGAACTATTCTAATTTAGAACATATTGAGCGGGTACTACGCAATGGTAGACAGTTACTCCATTTAATCAATGATGTACTAGAACTTTCCCGCTATGAAGCAGGACAGATAAAAATCCAATTAGCGCCTACCAATGTGCGGGAATTAATCGATAATGTCTGTCAAATGTTGGAACCTTTAGCTGCGGGAAAAAATTTACAAATCGTTGTCGATTGCGATCGCGCTCCCGAAAAGCTAATTACAGACTCTTTTCAATTACAACAGATTATTACAAATCTTCTTAGTAATGCGATTCGTTATACAGAGTTGGGGACTATTATTATCATGTGTCAGGTGTTGGAGAATCAAAGATGGGCGATCGCAGTTTCTGATACTGGAGTTGGCATTGCTCCCGAAAACCAAGCCCAGATATTTGAACCTTACTTTCGCGTCAGTTCTAGCGATCGCCCCTATCTTCCTGATAGTACGGGATTGGGATTAGCGATCGTTTCACGGTTGGTAAAACTATTGCAAGGTCAAATTAACCTAGCCTCGCAAGTAGGTGTTGGCTCTACTTTCACCGCAATTTTTCCTTTAGAAGTGGAGTTTTAAAAGTATTGGGCGACTGGAAGTCGCCAGCTAGACAAACCAAAGTCCACCTGCGTGGACTACTATTTCGATATAGCCCAGTCATATCATGTCCGCTTGATTACTTATTAAACCTGAATAACCCCACCCCGCCAAAGCTATGCTTTGTCTCCCCTCCCCGCCTGCGGGGAGGGGCTGGGGGTGGGGTGCAATGACTGTGGTAAATCATAACTAATTATACGGACATGATATTAGACAATTTTCGAGCCTGTATCTGCCAAGGTGGGAACTTTAACTTCTGTCTCAGCTCCTAAGTCAAAGTCATACCACTCGTTACGCCATTGCAGGCGAAACTTCAAACGCGTCCAGTTGGGTGGTAGATTGGGGCAGGCAATGGGGCCAAATTGAGTCATGCGAATGCCGCCAAACCCAAAAACTACTGCTTGCCATACTCCTCCAGCACTGGCGGCGTGAATTCCTTCGGCAGCGTTCAGTCTCACATCTTCTAAGTCTACCAAGGCCGATCGCAGAAAGTGTGTATAAGCTTCAGTTGGTTGATTGAGGTCGCAAGCTAAGATAGCGTTAATGGCTGGGCCTAATGAAGAACCATAACTGTGGTCGGTGCGTTGGGTGTAATAGTCCCAGTTGGTGGCGAGAGTTTGATGGTCATAACGTTCGCGCAGTAAATACAAGAGCATCAATACATCTGGCTGTTTGAGAATCTGCTTTTGGCTGGTAGCTTCAATTCCCAACAAACCTTGCAGAGATTTGCTGCGCGGTTCGTAATCAGCTAGGTTAACGTCTTCTAGCTGGAAAAAGCCTTCAAATTGCTCAATTAAACCAGTTTGAGCATCTTCATTGACAAATAGACGCTCTTGAATTTCTGCCCAGTGGTGCAGACGCTCTGTGGTTAAGTTGAGTTTTTGCACCAATTGTGCTGAGGTTTCAGGGTAAGCTTGTTTGAGCCAATCCCACAGCGCCAAAGCTGACTGCAAATGCCACTGTACCATGAGATTAGTGAAGGCATTATTATCGACGCGATCGTGATATTCATCGGGGCCAATTACATCTAGGATGTCATAGCTGTGGCGCTCTTGGTTCCACTGCACCCGACTTTCCCAGAAAACAGCCGTATCAAGAATAATTTCTGCGCCATAATCGCGCATCCAGTCATCATCGTTGGTAGTCTGCCAGTAGTGCAAAATTGCATAAGCGATATCTGCGGTGATATGCACTTCAATGTCACCGCACCAGATGCGGATTAATTCACCATTGGGAGCTGGAACCCAACGCGGAGTTACTTCATCGCCAGTAGTAGCACTTTCCCAAGCATACATCGCTCCTTGATAATCGGCTTCTTGAGCTTTGCGTCTGGCTCCTGGTAGGGTGTGGTAGCGGTAGGTGAGCAAGTTACGTGCTAGAGCTGGTTGAGTTAAGGTGAGGAAAGGTAGGATGAATATCTCTGTATCCCAAAAGATATGTCCGCTATAAGCAAAACCAGAGAGAGCTTTGGCAGGAATGCTTACCCGACTGTCGTGACGCGGCGTTACAGCTAGTAATTGAAAGAGATTGTAACGGACGCTCAATTGAGCCAAGCGATCGCCTTCTATAATAATGTCACTGTCTTGCCACACTTGCTCCCATGCAGTAATGTGAGCTGCCAATAGCGTAGTATATCTCGGTTCTTCAGCAAGTCTTTCTAAGGCGGCAGCAATGGGGATTTCTGTCTCTCGTGAAGTAAACAGGGTGACAATTTTCTCTACAGTTACCGTTTTTCCGGGATATAACTCTAAAGTGGTTGTCAAAGTGGGAGAAGTAGAAGTATTTTCGACGCTCACGGGTGCAGTCTCATCACCATCTACCACTAACTTAGCTGCCATCCCAAGTTGAATATTTGAGTGAAGAGTTGTACTGTTTAACCAGATAATCTGATTTATGCCACCTTGATTTAAAGTTCGCCAATGTTTGACGCCTTGGGTATGTGGTTTGCTGTCAAATCCAGCTTCAACGGTAATTTCACCCTCAAAGTCTACCGATGTAATTTGAGCGCGAATCGCCAAAACGTGTTGGTCTGCTAAACTGGCGAAACGCTCGAAGTGAAAATCTAGAGTATGACCATTAGGACTACGCCACCGCACATCACGGCTAACTAAACCTAAGCGTAAATCAAGCCGACGTTCGTAGTTGAGAATTTCACCACTGTCCATACTAAAGCGTTCGCCTGCTACTTTCACCACCAATGGCAGCCAGTTGGGACAGTTTACCAGTTCGGTATGAGTAATTATCACATCATCATAAACACCGTGGATGAGTACGCCTGGAAAATCTTGGGGATATCCTTCCTCAAATGTACCCCGCACTCCTAATAACCCATTACCAAGAGTGAAAACAGTTTCTTTGTGATGTAACTGCGTCGGATTAAACTCCGTTTCAATAACGTTCCAGTCAGTATTGTCAATTAATTGCTGATTTTGTTGAGAATTGTGAGTGGATACGTTCAGCATGAGTGATAAAACCTATGTCTTGGGCTGGTTGTGGGCAGGATGCAGTAAAATTAGGAGCAATATTTAAATGATTAACTCCTTTTCTTTAGCGCCTAAACTAGAAGATAGCCTGAACGCCAAAAAACACGCTATTGATAACAGTAGCGTTTCAAATTTCATCTGTCTACAGTTAGATTTATTCAAAAATGCCAGACGCGATTTATCGCGTCTTTGTCTTTGTGATAGACGTTAGTCATATTTTTGGCTGGTAAAATTTACAGGTGCAGTTATGTAACGTTTTGTTCTTTTACCAGAAATGGTATATTGGCACTTGATCCGACCGAGTACAAACCATACATAGGCCCACAGGACAGCAAACTAGAGGTGTTGTACTCAGTACTACAGGACAGGAAGGGGAAGTGGGCAGATGAATAAAAATACTGGGCAAGATAATGTTTTTTCCCTGTTTAAAGGCGTAGCTCTAAATCGCATTTTGGTAGCGTTGTTTGTACTGCAAATTCTGCTAGCTGTAGGATTGACTGCATACTTATCAATCCACAATGGGCAAAAGGCAGTCAATGAGGTAGCTAGCGAATTGCGTCATGAAGTTGCCAATCGAGTCGAGCAGAATTTACAAACTTATTTGGCAACGCCGCGTCAGGTATTACGCAGTAATCAAAATCTCATTAATATGGGGTTGCTGAACATAGAAAATCTGGCAACCTGGGAGTCATACTTAATAGAGCAGTTAAAGATTTTTCCAGATGCTTTGGCAATAGCTGCAAGCAATGAACAGCAAGAGTATCTAGCGGTGGAGAAGCTCAACGATCGCCAATCTTTACTCAGAAAAGCCGGAAAGTCAACTGGATACGATCTCTACACTTACAGAATTGACTCTCAAGGTGAACGTACTCAACTACCAGAGGTAATCAAAAACTATGATGCGCGATCGCTTCCTGATTATCTCACAGCAGTTACCGCTAAAAAATTCAGCTTTAGTCAGATTTTTACACCCCGCACTGAACCAACACTTTTAATTAGTGCTTCTCTTCCCATCTATAACTCCCAAGGTGAACTACTCGGAGTCAACAGCACTCTCACTCACCTATCCCAAATTGGGGATTTGCTACAAAACATCAAAGTTGGCAAGTCTGGGCAAATTTTTATTATCGAGCGATCGGGGCTATTAGTTGCAAGTTCTACAACTGAAGAACCATTCCGCTTCCAAAATGGTAAACCTATTAGGTTGAAAGCTTCCCAGAGCGGGAATTCTTTGACTCAAGCAATCGCTAAATACTTAAAAACTAAATTTAATAACTTTGACCAAATTCAAACTTTACAGCAACTAGATTTTTCCTTTGACGGCAAACGACAATTTTTAGAAGTTAGACCCTTCGAGGGCGAACAAAATGTCAACTGGTTGATTATCGTGGCTGTCCCAGAAGCAGACTTTATGGAGCAAATTAATCGCAACATTCAAACTACAATTTTTCTCTGTTTGGGAACATTGGGACTAGCGATTATATTGGGGATTGTCACCGCCCGGTGGATTACTGTGCCAATTTTGCACTTCAGCAGGGCGACAAAAGATTTAACTGATTTTACCAACAGCGAAGACTCAGTGGTGAAAGTACAAGGCATTAAAGAATTAGAGGTGCTGGGTGGATCTTTTAATGAAATGGCGCAAAGTTTACGCAAAACCTTTACTACACTGATTAGCAAAAATGAAGATTTAGAACTGCAAGTTAAGCAGCGAACTCAAGAATTACAGCACAAGGTTGAAGAACGCATTAACAGTGAGCAAAAACTAGCCCAGCATCATCAAGTACTAACAGAACTGGCAAATCACAAAGCGATTTTTGAAGGAAATCTGGAAACAGCATTCAAAGTTATCACAGAAAAAGCAGCCAATGCCTTAGAAGTAGAACGAGTGAGTGTATGGTTATTCAATAGCGATGACGACGGTGGGCTGCGCCAACGCACCAAGCTACAATGCATAAGCCTCTATGAACGTAGCAATCAGAAACATTCGGCAGGTTTAGAACGCAACCTTACAGATTATTTCATCTACTTTAAAGCCCTATTAGCTTCTGGTACTATTGCCGCCTCCGACACTCGCACCGATCCACGGGTACAAGAATTATGGGATAAATTGCTCGAACCAAATAATATTGTCTCCTTAATTGATACCAGTCTTTGGGTTGGGGGGAAAATGGTGGGAACAATATTGTCTGAACAGGTTGATATTCCTCGGAAATGGGAACAGAGCGAGCAAAACTTTATTAGAGCAATCGCAGAAATTGTCGCTCTAACTTTAGAAGTAGGCGATCGCAAACGCGCAGAATCCGCGCTACGTGAGGCTAAAGAAATTGCCGAAGTCGCAAATCGTGCTAGAAGAACCTTTTTAGTAAACATCAACCACGATCTGAGAAATCCTTTAAACTCAATTTTGGGAATCACAGAGGCACTCAAAGATCAAGTGTACGGCCCTGTAAGTGAAGAACAGCGCCAATCGCTAGATATGCTCGAATCTAGCGGTAAGGATCTACTAGAATTAATTAACCGAATCCTTGACGTTACCGACACCGAATCCAGCAAGATAGAACTGCAATTAGCTGCTACTTCGATTCAGGGAATATGTGACTTCTGCTTGAGTTCTGTCAAAGATTTAGCCTTGCAGAAAAATATCCGTTTGAGGGCAGAAATACCTGAAGAACTCGAACCCATCCAAGTCGATGAACGCCGCATTCGCCAAGTATTTATCAACTTGTTGAGTAATGCGATCAAGTTTACTAAAGAAGGAGGCGAAGTTTGGATTGAAGTCCAGCCAAATTCTACCAATGAATATATTTTTATCAGTGTGGTAGATACTGGTATTGGGATGCTTTCTGATGACCTTTTTAAATTATTTCAACCATTTGTGCAAGTTGAAACTGCCTCTAACCATCGTTCTCCAGGCAGTGGTTTAGGATTGGTGATGGTGCAAAAAATTGTCGAGTTGCACGGTGGAACTGTCCACGCCGAAAGTCAGTTAGGTAAAGGTAGTCGATTTACTGTCAAACTTCCTTGGAAAAAGGCGGAGGAATGGAAAGTCTAAGAGGTTGTTTGAAAAGTGATATGTTGTGATTTTAATGGAATTATTACCCCCCTTAATCCCCTCGATGTATTGGGGGGAAACAAGAAAATCCGGTTCCCTCCCCTTTATAAGGGGAGGGTTAGGGTGGGGTAAAAAAAGTCTAATGGTATATTGCAATTTTAATCGAATTATTACCCCCCTTAATCCCCCCGATGTATTGGGGGGAAACAAGAAAATCCGGTTCCCTCCCCTTTATAAGGGGAGGGTTAGGGTGGGGTAAAAAATATTTGATACATCAATATACCTCTTGCAAAAATATATTTTTGCAAGAGAGCTAAAAAAATAAAGGGTAAGGATTTTGAGTTTACTTACCCTTTTTCCCTTCCCCTTTACCCCGACTTTTGCAAGAAGTCTAATCATGACTTTGCAAACAGCCTCTAAGCGATATGACGATAAGTATTAAATGGTAATCCAGTGCGCTGCTTCACATCAATCAATGATTTATACTCACCTCGTTGCTGCCTTTCGGCAACAATTTGTTGTGCGATCGCTCCATCTAATCCACAGGTAATTAATTCATCAGTTGAATATGTGTTTAATCGTTTCCAAGAAAAATCAGCTTCTTTTTTATAGTTGTAGCTAAAAGTAATTAGCGGTGTAATTCGAGTTACCTGCTTTTCAGGAATTCCGGCTATTTCTATTAACTCTTCTACATGAGTAAAAACATATCCTTCATTCAGTAACGATTCAATATTATTTGCATAAACTATCGGTAGCCCTAAATAAGTAACTAATTCGTGTTTAGAGCATTCATTAATATCTATTTTATCACGAGTCTTTGCAACTAAATTTGCTAGCTCTTGTTCTTCCGGAATTGGTAAATTCTTGGGATAGGTTTTGACTAAATAAGACTTCTTGAGATAGAATGCAACGCCAATTTGAGCCATCCAGATCGCAACTGCTAAACTATTTGCCGATAAAGCTAAAGCTAAAACAGAGGTGCTAATCCCGATGACAACCCAAGTTTTAGTCTTAGATTTATAACCCGCATAGGCAATGGCAAATCCTCCCAATGTCGGGATTAATGATAACCATACCCAAGCAGGAGTTTGCTGAAACCAAGATTTAGATTGTGACACGGTAAATCAACTGATGATTTTAATTTACAAAGATTTCAGAAGCTTTTGCCGCTTTTCTTCATACTCTTCTGCGGTAATTATTCCAGAATCAAAAAGATTTTTTAAATCAGCTAGCGCACTAGTTGCATCTTTTGCAGATACGGCTCCACCTGCGCTTGCTATGCCTTGATTATACTTTGTATTGAATTCGGGATCTGGCATTAAAACTAGGATGAAGAACTCAACAAAGGCTATTAAAGATGGAATACAAGTCCAAAAAAACAATAAGTACAAAATACCTGCTACATTTTGTCCTAAATAAAATTTGTGGATTCCTAGCCAGCCACCAAAAAAGCAAAGTATAATTGCTGTAGATTTAGTCTTCATAGTATTTTATTCCTTAATTAACTCTAATAAATATCTATTGGCATACAATACAACCAAACTTTTTGACCTTTTTTGATTATTTATCTGTTTTGCTAGTGATTTTTGCTGTCAAAAAGTAAATAACGATTATACATAGTTGACATTCCATTAAGACTAAATATCCTTTAACTATGTAGTTTAAATCTAGATAAGAATTTAAATAAAAAATTAAAGAACCAATTGCTAGATATGGAAGTAAACGCAACTGATAGAATTTAAGGTTTAGTTTTTGGTTATTTAAGTCGCTCATCAGGGGATAAAATTGTATTGAACAATAATTACTTATAAACAATTTATGTATTATTACAAAGTTGTTTATTAGAACAGATATTGACTGTATTTAAAGGTAATTTTAATTAGTCATTATCTGTTAAACCTCACGGATTTTACTGAATTTACTTATAGGTTCATCAATATATTTACGTAAAGCTTCTGATGACTAAAGTAAAATACACACCAGAACAATCACTGAAGTTTTGCTTTCTTTGCTGTTCTAGACAAAAAAAATGATGCAAAATTCAAGCATGACAGCGATTAGCAGTTCTTGTTCTACTTTGCTGCACTCCTGCTCATGCCTAAAATCTTGCTAACAACAAGCTTTAATTTGAGGATGCTTTTTATGCAGTTTTAACATCCTTAATAGCTGTTTCTTCTGAAGTTGATTTCAAGCGGGTTGCTCTGCTTTTACGGATGCGATCGCTTTTGCGAACACCACCCGCCATCTGATACTCATGGCTGTCTTTACCGTACTTAAAGGCAACTCCCAGGAGCATTTTTTCATTCAGATCGCTCAAAGTTTTTTCCAACTCTTTCATCTCGTTTTTGTAAGAGTCAATCACAGCCAAAGTTGTATTATAAGCATCTATTTTACTGCGGTATTGCTGAATGACTTGTGCGACATTTTGCAAGTTGCGAGCATCCCCAAAATCCATACTGGGATCGATTGCTTTGAGTCCGGCGATTCTCAATTCAGCTTTTTCTAGAACGCGATATGTACGCTTCTGACGAGGCATAATTATGTTCTTTTTATGGTGTTCTAGAGCTAGCTTGCCTTACCAAAGCGTAATTTTGGTTGCGTAAAATCCACAGAAATTGGTGTCGCTTGTAACAATAATCTCAGCAATATCAACTAAAACTATGATGTTTGTAACAAAAATCGTAGTGATGGTAAGTAAATTTGTAATATTGTAACGAAAATTATGATGTTTATAACAAAAATCGTAGTGATGGTAACTAAACTTGTTATTTTAGTAACAAATTTGTCAGATTGTAACAAAAATTGTCGTGATGGTTATTCAACAGCTTCACTCAAGCGATCGCTTTTGTCCCACTGTTAAATATCCTTAATTTAATATTGACGTATTAGCTCAACGAACTTAGGTGCGATCGCTAAAAAACTGAACCAGATAATCCGACTTTCAAAGAGATGCCAAAGTTATAACTTGTTAATCCCTAAAACAGCAAAAATCATTGACACGCTAAGTATATACGCAATAAAATTATTATAGTTGAACCTAACAATAGAGTTAATCAAAATAATTTTCCCAGAGAATAATAGACAAGCAATATTAAAAATAATTGGGGTAAGACAAATGAACGCCAAAGTTATTGCTTTCTTGGGGATTACGGCAGCCTTTGCAAGCTTAGGCAGCCAAGTCTACGCCCAATCACCAGCATCAAACCCAAATCCCGGACAATACAGATTAACTGGTGATTCTCTAGTTGGAATTGATCGCAAAACAGCCCAAGATGACTTTAGAACTTTTTTTGAGCAAACTAATCCAGCAAGTCTTTCCAACAATAATAGAACAGAAAATAAAGCTCCAGCCCAAATCCGCTTTAACGAATCATTATCACAGCCAGACACTTCAGTTTTCTTAGCGCCGGCTCAGTCAGGCAATGATAATGATGGATTGCAAGTACAGTTAGATATAGGGAGAGAATAAGCAAGTATAAAGGCTGACGTTGTAGTTTTAATTAATTATGCGTTGCCCAAAATCTTTGCTAATAACCTGTAAAGTTTCAATTAGTAAGGTCAACAAGTTCGTAGTAAGGACTTTAGTCTTGAATTTTTTAAGCACTAAAGTGCTTACTACAAACTTTTCATTACTAGGTTAGATATTGTACTAGGCACAATTCCGAAATTATTTCCACATCATTTTCAGTCTTGTTTTTTTACTTAAATCAAAACAGCTTTATTAGAAAATATCGTTCAGACAATCGCAGTTTTAGCCGATTTTATTGCCTCCTCTACCAGAATAAAATTTTGCACTAGACTCAATCCGCCCTCCTGAGTCGATAATTATGCAATCGTTTTGCAGTAAAATTAATCGTCAAGATAAGAGGAGGGCTTTGAGATGACTCGTGTCATCATTGTGCGCCACGGTCAAAGCGGTTATAACACCGAGCGGCGTATCCAAGGACGCACTGATGCGTCAACATTAACCGAAAAAGGTCGTAATGATGCAAGTCTTGTAGGCAAAGCCCTCAGCAATATCTTATTTAATGCGATTTACAGCAGCCCTTTACAACGGGCAAAACATACAGCAGATATTATCCATAGTGAGTTAGCTACTCATACTGAACAATCTGCTGTACTCCAAGTTTCTGATTTGCTGCTAGAAATCGACCTGCCTTTATGGGAAGGGCTGTTAACTGCCCAAGTAAAAGAAAAATTTGCCGAAGATTACCGCACTTGGCATCAACACCCCGACGAACTGCGGATGCTGCTTAATGATGCACAAGGGACAAGAGAACATTTTCCCGTTCTTGCTTTATACGAACAAGCACGGCAGTTTTGGCAAGAAATTTTGTCTCAACATCAAGGCGAAACTATTCTGATTGTGGGACATAACGGAATTAATCGCGCCCTAATTAGCACAGCGTTAGGAATTCCTCCCAGTCGCTACCATTCAATACAGCAATCTAACTGTGGTATCACCGTATTAAACTTTGCTGGAGGATTGGGCGAACCAGTCCAGCTAGAATCCTTAAATCAGACGCAACACACCGGAGAAACTTTACCCTCATTGCGACCGGATCATCAAGGAGTAAGATTGTTACTAGTGCGTCACGGTGAAACCGACTGGAATCGCCAAACCAGGTTTCAAGGACAAATTGATGTCCCTCTCAACGACAACGGTAGACAACAGTCGCAAAAAGCAGCTAAATTTCTTCAAAACGTAGACATTGATTTTGCTGTAAGTAGCACCATGCTGCGCCCGAAAGAAACAGCAGAGATTATCTTAAAACAACATCCTAATGTAAAGTTAGAATTGCAAGATGGTTTAAGAGAAATCAGTCATGGTCTCTGGGAAGGAAAATTAGAAACAGAGATAGAACAAGAGTTTCCGGGAGAATTGCAGCGATGGCGGCTGATACCAACGCAAGTGCAAATGCCTGAAGGCGAGAACTTGCAACAGGTGTGGGAACGCAGCGTTGCAGCTTGGCAGTCAATTCTGCAAGCAGCATCAAATAATCAATCCAAAACTGTATTAGTAGTAGCTCATGACGCTACTAACAAAACCTTGCTTTGTCACGTTCTGGGTTTATCGCTGGAAAACTTCTGGAGTTTTCGTCAGGGTAATGGTGCAGTCAGTGTTATCGACTACCCTGCTGGCATCGAAGGTTTACCAGTACTGCAAGCGATGAATATCACCTATCACTTTGGTGGAGGCGTACTAGATAAAACAGCAGCGGGAGCGTTGTGAGTGCTGAGTGCTGAGTAATGAGTGCTGAGTGCTGAGTGAGGAGTGCTGAGTGAGGAGTTAGAAGGAGTTAGGAGTTAGGAGTGAGGAATAAAGTTAGAAGCAATGACTGAAGAACAAATAACTCATTAAGTAGCTAGACGTAAATAAATTAAAGTTTGTAGTCAGGACTTTAGTCCTAAGAATCCTTGCTTTGAGCGATGAATCGCTCGCTATGAACTAGGATTTTACTTGATGTTTAATTATGCCTACCTACTTAACTCCTAACTCATAACTAAAAACTTTTATGACTGAACTGCTGCAAAAAGTACGAGTGATTGACCCTGTTTCTGAAATCGACGAACTCTTTGATGTGCTGATTGCTGATGGTTATATCCGAGAAGTGGCTTCGCACATTTCTGACATCAGTTCCGATACTCAAATCAGAGATTGTCAAGGATTAGTTCTCGGCCCTGGATTAGTGGATTTGTACAGCCACTCTGGTGAACCTGGCTTTGAAGAACGAGAAACCCTCTTGTCTTTCTTACAAGCTGCTGCTGCTGGCGGCTTTACTAGAGTTAGCATTTTACCCGATACATTTCCAGTTATTGATAACCCTGCGCTTGTGGCACAGTTGCAGCAGAAGAGGGCAGAGAGGCAGAGGGGCAGCACTTCTCTACGAGAGGCTGCGCCAACGGCTACGCTCAGTGACCGAGAGGCAGATGGGCAGAGGGGCAGAGGAGCAGAGGAGAGTTTGTCTCCCCTGCTCCCCCGCTCCCCTGCTCCCCTGCTTCATATCTGGGGTGCGATCACTGTAGATATTGCTGGGAAGCAGATGACGGAATTGGCAGATTTAGCGTCGGCTGGAGTTATTGGTTTTACTGATGGTAAGCCCTTAGAAAATTTGGCGCTGGTGCGGCGAGTGTTAGAGTATCTCCAGCCTTTGGGCAAACCAGTCGCATTTTGGCCTAGCGATCGCCAGTTAGCAGCGAATGGTGTAATGAGAGAAGGAAAAGATGCTCTCCGTTTTGGTTTACCCCCAATCCCCGCCAGCGCTGAAACAACTGCGATCGCTGCTATGCTTGAATTGGTGGCAACTATCGGCACACCAGTCCATATCATGCGTGTCTCTACAGCTCGCAGCGTGGAATTAATTGCTTCAGCTAAGGCGGCTGCTTTACCGATCACCGCCAGCACCACCTGGATGCACCTTTTACTTGATACCAAAGCAGTTAAGAGTTATCATACCAGCTTGCATTTAGACCCGCCTTTAGGTACTCCCAGTGATATGGCGGCGTTGCGTGCAGGGGTACGTGCGGGTGTAATTGATGCGATCGCTATCGATCACACACCCTACAGCTACGAAGAAAAAGTTCAAGCCTTTGCCGAAGCACCCGCTGGGGCAATTGGTTTAGAGCTAGCATTACCTTTACTGTGGCAATATCTTGTTGAAACTGAGGAATTTACAGCTTTAGAATTATGGCGGGCATTGAGTACCAATCCAGCGGAGTGTTTAGGGCAAAAAGTAAGTGCGATCGTACCTCATCAACCAGCAGAACTTACTTTATTTGATCCCCAGCAACCCTGGAAAGTCGAACGGAAAAATCTTTATACACTTTCGCAAAATACACCTTGGTTTGGACAACAGTTGCAGGGTCATGTTGTCCAAACCTGGTGTTGAAAAAGCGTACTTCAAACTACGGAATATAACTAATCCCCTAATAGATTAAGATAGATTCCCTTTACTGCTTGAATTACTATTTTGTAAATTTGTATTTTACTGTAGTGATATTTGTCAGCATCCTCTAGCAAAGCAAACTAACACTTACAGTAGTTCCTTTTTCAGGAATGCTAGCAATTGTCAATTCACCACCATATAATTTAACTATATGCTAAACAATAGCCAGTCCTAAGCCAGAGCCTTGTTCTTCGCATAACTTTCGATTAAATTGTACAAAAGCTCCAATTTTATTAATCTCTTCATGACTAAGCTTTCAAACATCGGACTACGTTTATAAGACTAACCCTTGTGTAGGCACAGCCCGCACTTCGGCTGCGCTCAGTGACACCGTAGGCATCGCAACAGCTTCAGGATATTAGCGATCATGCAAGACAAGGCTTATGACATCTCCTGAAGAATCTCATCAGTCATCTTAATTTGGTTTTTTCCTATATTACGCTTCAGCAAAAAAATACCTGCATTATGTGCTTGCTGACCACCGTGACTAGAGCAAGCATCCTCGATAATCACTGGTTCAATACCACGCTCAAAAGAATCAATTGCTGTTTTCAAAATACAGCTATCAGTTGCAATCCCACAAAGATATATTTTACTGATTTGATTGAGAAAAATAAAACTCGAAAAACTTTCCGTAAATGCAGAGTAATAATGTTTATCAAAAACATTATTTATATATGGCTGAAGTTCATCAATAATGCTTGTTTCTGATTCTTGCATCAATCTTGACCAATGAATTAGTTTGACATAATTACTATCAGCCGTATTGATAAATCTTGTGAACTTAACGAGTTTTCCATCTGCTAGAAATCGCTCAATTAGTTTAATAACAGTAGGAATAATATGTCTGCATTTCTCAGACATAAAACCGTTTTGCATGTCTACTACAAGAAGTATTTCGCTCATTTGTGCCAGAATTTATTTAGATTAATATCAATTTACATTGAAGCTGCATAGAAAAGAGCTTCAAGAATAAAGTCAT
>NZ_JAVRCE010000057.1:0-52361 GCF_034530915.1 Nostoc sp. DedQUE09 | reverse complement strand
ATGACTTTATTCTTGAAGCTCTTTTCTATGCAGCTTCAATGTAAATTGATATTAAAGATTTTTAGTTTTAATGAAAAAGACACTTACTGGATTAGGAAAGTTTAACAAAATTATCGCCATCAGTTTCCCTGTGATTTTGTCAATTTTACTGGTGCGGATGCAATCTTTGACTGATCGAGAAGTCATTTCACCAGAATGTCAGGTGAAAAAGTGGAATATTCCAGTGTCCTTGACTGCTGAAAATCAAGATGCATTTCCACAAAAGCAAAAATTACCATTAATCCAAAGACTACCAATTACTTGTTGTGAAAGTGATACCTCTTGTTTGGATGAAGTAATTTATGGAAAAATACCAGAGAAAAAGGCACTGATCGGTGCGATCGCTCGCAGTCTCCAATATCTGCAAACAGCTAATGCTGCGACTGCTTATCAAAACTATCCGGTGGCGGGAATTACGCGCGATCGCGTCATCAAAAGCTTGCAAAGATTCCGCGAACTCCTATTAAAAACCAATTCTGCCACAGAATTACATCAAGCCATCGAGCGGGAATTTGTTCTTTACCAGTCAGTCGGTAAAGATAACCAAGGTTCCGTTTTATTCACCGCCTATTATGAGCCACTTTACGCAGCCAGTCGCGTCCCGACAACAGAATATCGCTACCCTGTTTATCGCTTACCCCCTGATTTCAACTCTTGGACTAAGCCTCATCCCACACGCGAGGAGTTAGAAGGAGCAGATGGTTTACAAAGTACAAAAGGGAAATTACGAGGATTAGAGTTGTTTTGGTTTCGCGATCGCCTCGAACCATATTTAGCTCAAATTCAAGGTTCAGCGAAACTTCAGCTTCCCGATGGTACTCAAACCACAATCGGCTATGCGGGTAATACTGCTTATAACTACAAAAGTATTGGGCGAGAATTAATAGATGATGGCAAATTACCGCAAGAAGGTGTAACTATGCCGACTATTCTCGATTATTTCCAAAAGCATCCCCAAGAATTAAATATTTATATTCCGCGCGATCGCAGCTTTGTTTTTTTTCAAGAAAATCACGGAAAGCCAGCTCAAGGTTCGATCAACGTACCATTAACAGCAGAGCGTTCTATTGCTACAGATAAATCTCTCATGCCTCCTGGTGCTTTAGCGTTGATTCGCGCTTCTATTCCCTTTGTTAATCCTACCGGAAAAATGCAGGAGCGCATTATTAGCCGCTATGTTCTTGACCAAGATACCGGAGGTGCAATTAAAGGTGCAGGTAGAGTGGATTATTTTTTAGGTACTGGAAAAATCGCAGGCGATCGCGCTGGTGTGACAGTCAGCAATGGACAATTATTTTATCTCTTACTTAAGTCCAAAAATTAAACACACTCGCATTTTAATACTAAAATTCCCGACTTTTTTAGATAAGTCAGGAATTTTAGGCTTTTGGCGTAAATGAAACACCCCTGACGCAGGAGCGTCATTACGAATTACGAATTACGAATTACGAATTACGCTACTAGGCTTCCAAATCCATTTCACCATCATCATCGTCATGATCGTAAGGGATATCATCAAGGTCTATCATTTCGGAAATTTCTTCTACTTCAGTTAGATACTCAGATTCTTGATGTTCGCGTTCGATTAGACGACCAGTTGACTTCAGCCATTCCAAGAGAATAAATTCATTACTTGTACGAATTACAGGCGCTCGCTGGTTACGAGGTTCTTCACGCAGAGGACTTATAGGCATAAGAAAAACTCACTTTAAACTACAGGTTAGCGTACAAAAACGTCAAAATTGTACATTAGGGTTAAAAGTCTTGTATGACAAGTCTTTTTTCAACAGACAAAATATGACCCATTGAAGTTTTGTCTCAAGTCCATTTAGCTACTTACCATTAAAATGTCACAGTGTCAGTTTTAATAATAAATATTTCAGTGGATGCAATATATATTACAAAGCATTTGGTACCTTAATGAGAGTTTCATACATATCAGAGGGTAATGCAGACAGTCTATTCGCTACAGCGACTGCATCAGCTAAGTTACTAAATTGACACCGGACTATTTCTTGTCCATTTCCTGAAGGGAATCGTTTCCTAGCTTTATTAGATACAGCACAAATAATCGCTAAAGCTTTGGCGAACCCGTCTTTTGTCAATATTCTTTCTTGAGCGAACCCTTCAACAGGGATAAGACAAACCTCAAATCGATAGCCAGGTCTGGGAGAAACAGCTATGTCGATATATGGTTTATCTTCTTTTCTGATTCGGCGTAAATATTTGGCTGTTAAATTAGTGTCATGCAAATCAGTCCCAAGGGCGTAAGTAAAAAAGCAATCTTCTGTGAGGGATTCAGGACGAGTAATTATATCCGTAGGCATAAGTTCTAGTAGTATCGGTATGTTGTCTGCGTGTGTGACACACTATACTTGTCCGTTCTTCTTAGCACATTTTTTGACAGTTAGATGTATCAGTGTCAAGCGAGACATTGAAATACATTTTGACTAAAATTTCATTTTTTGAAATACTTGTGACATTAAACACCTTCAGAATCAAAGGGTGTAGAGATTTAGATTCGGAGAGGGGTCTATATAGTCAGTTACATAACCGAAAATATTTCTCAACATAATAGAATCATAACATAGGTGACGCCAAATCCTGCGATCGCTTCTCCTGACAGCATCGGTGAATCCCTAAAAGCGATCGCGATCGCAAACTATCTAACTATTTATTTATACTCATCTACTTATAAACTGAGTAAGAACCGCTACATTAACGTAATTATGGAGAAGCTTAAATATATTTTGGGAATTTAGAGATGTTTGAAAAACGATTTTTATGGCAATTTTATTTCTTTTTTTAAAGAAAAATCTGAAGCTTTCACTTAATATTTAGTTTTGATTATTAAGACTTTTTAGAGGTTTTAATCAGTAATTAATATACTTTATTAATTACTTGACAAACTGCACACTATTAAAACTTAGTCTGAATTTATAGTTTGCGGCTATTTATCTCAAAGTTGTGGATTTTTCAGCGTTTTTTGTGTTTGTCACGACATCAAAAAAAATAAATAGTGGTTTATGCTACCTAACGAAATCATTAATCGTGCCATGCACGTTATTGACTCAGTGCTACTACGGTTTTCGTAGTGTAGGTAGTAAAAATAGACTTTCTGAGTCCTTTTCAAATAGGGCTATACCAACCAATATTTCCGGCATTTTCTCACTGGTGTTTAAGTTAACAACTTATACCAGTCTTAGATAAAACTGCGCTTAACACATAAGTTAGAGCGTAGTAATATCTCGTAGTTATGGAGTAAAAACCAACACATATGAGATGTTGGAATCTTGGATTGCATTTTTCAAACGCCACTTGCTTCTCCCTTGGAGTCAAAGGAGAGGTCTGGCGTAGCTTGCTTAAACGCAGAAAAGCCGGAAAACCCTTATACATATACATCTGTGGTTTTCAAGCCGAGATGTGTAGCAATCACTTTTCAGATTGGTATTAGCCATGAGTAACAGCGATCGCAAAACCCGTTAGAACGAGCTACGATTCCGTCTCTACTAAACTTTTTTGAGGTATTCAATGAACAAGATTAATCTGTACAAACAACACCAGACCAAAAATCAGGTATTGATTTTTACTTCTTTGACTGTTTTGGCTTCTTCATTAGTACTACCCTTCCAACAAGCCTTTGCTGCAACATTGACTACTGTTGTAAATTTCAACGGCACCAACGGAGCTAGGCCAGAAGCTGGTGTACTTAAAGGTAACGGTACTGACAACAATCTTTATGGAACTACTTCTGCTGGTGGCACTTCTGGCAAAGGAACTGCATTCAAGTTAACTCCTACTGCTTACACTACTCTGACTACACTGATAAACTTCACTGGAACCTCTGGAACCAACAAAGGGACTAATCCAGTTGCTAGATTATTCCAAGCAGCCGATGGCAATTTATATGGGGCAACCTTTGTAGGTGGTACAAGTGACCTCGGTAGTGTGTTTAAGTTGGCAAAAACAGCTTTTACAACCCTGACAACTCTTGCAAATTTCACAGGTACTAATGGGGCTAACCCAGCAGGCCGACTGATTACAGGTACTGATGGCAATTTGTGGGGGACAAGCTCTACAGGTGGGGCCAATAATAAAGGAACTATATTCAAGGTTTCGCCTACTACCGGGGCACTCACCACTGTCGCAACCTTTAGCGGTACTAATGGAGCAAATCCATTAGCAAGATTGCAACTGGCTAGTGATGGAAACTACTATGGCACTACCTCTACCGGGGGAGCAAGTGGTAACGGAGTTGTGTACAAGTTAACTCCCGCAGGAGTACTGACTCCATATAGCTTTAGTGGTGCTAATGGGGCAAATTCGCAGTCTGCATTAATTGAATCTGGTGGATTCCTCTACGGCACTTCTAAACTGGGTGGAGCCAACAATAAAGGAGCTGTATTCAGGGTTCCACTCGGTGGCGGTACACCCGTTTTAGTTGCTAGTTTTAATGGCACCAATGGGGCCAACCCAACGGCTGCACTCATCAAAGCAAGCAATGGTAACTTCTATGGCACAGCTTCTGCTGGTGGGGCAAATAACAAAGGAGTTATCTATCAGCTGACTGGGGCAACCATCACTGGCTTGATTAGTTTCAATGGCACTAATGGGGCAACGCCAGAGTCCACGCTAATTCAACTCTCGAATGGTGATTTTTACGGTACTGCCTCCTTTGGCGGTACTTCTAATCTAGGAACTGTGTTTAAGTTTGTAATCTAGTTCCAAATCTAATCGGCGTGTAGAAAATGGTAAAACGTACATTTGAACGTCTACCATTTTTCTACAATCGATCTAAACTTTTCAAGACAGGTTATTTGAATTTCGGTGACTCAATAAGCTAACGCCCCTACATATTGCACTATTTTCCGTGTAGACCGTAATTAGTCATTAGACCTCTTGCAAAAATATATTTTTGCACTCTTAGGGAAAAGGGTGCATGTTAAAGGGAAAGGATTTTGAGTTTTTTACCCTTTTCCCCTTCCCCTTTACCCCAACAAATGCCAAGAAGTCTATTAGTCATTTGTGTTTACCAATTGGACTTTGGACAAATGACTTAGGACAACCTCACCAGTTGATGTGCAATCTTATTTGCGTAACAGCTTACTGTTTCATATCATGTTCGCTCTGAAGAAGCCTAAAGAGCCAAAACTATGCTTGGTCTGCCCTAAGAGCAAGTCTACGGTCTACATACAAGTCTGAAATATTTATAGTAGCTCGCTCAGATACTTGTGAGGTAAAAAAAGTCAAGGCTTTGAAGTTGGTTGCTTGAGGCTATCTGTATGAGAAGATTGATACAATTCTCAAAGTCGAGAGGACTATACCAGTTCAATCTCGATATTTGCAATCCAGCTTTTTAAATCAGAGAAATTTGGTTTTAGATAAATCTTAATATCATGTTAACTTAACTTTAGAATACTGATGTAGAATATAGAACTTTACTACAGGTTTATAATTTAATTAGTAATGAATGATGTTAAAGCATGTTGAATTGGATTAGTTGTAAAATTAGATACAAGGATTGGTTATAGTACACATAGGAAAATTAGCAAATGTTTAGACAAAGTTCTCACGAGAGAAACTTTTTCAAAGCTTTAATTGGTAGTGCGGCGAAAGAATCTCACAAGGTAAGACAGGCATTTAAATCCTGTCTGACCATTCTGCTTGAATCTGTACCTTTTTTGATTGCTTGTGCTGTATTGGTTAGCGTAATCAGCCTCAAAAGTCCTATACTGGTGTTTTGTTTACTTGTTGGTAGTTTAATTGCAGTCATCACCCAGCAAATTGGCCAGCAAGTGAATTTACCAAGGCGATCGCTAATATTATTACAAATTTTAGCAGCAGCGATCGTTCTGAGTTTATATTGGTTAGACTGGTTTGCAGCCCCTGCACAAGCTCAATTTTTTGGGAAAGCTGAAGACTTTTTCAAAAACAGCTTCCGTGGTTCAGCAACCACTGGTGGTGATAGCAACACAGCAATAAGTTTGATATTTAATGTGTTGCGGGCAATTTACTTACTCTATATTGCAATCTCCCTAGTTGGTGTGATTAACGCAGTGCGTAAAGATGAAGATTGGCAAAGTATCGCCAGAACTCCCCTATTAGTGGTTGTTGCTGTTACCGTTGCTGATGTACTTACAGGCTTTGTAATTGGCCCTAGCCCTAATAGATAATTTAGATATTTCAAATGTCTCAAGAGCGGGAACAAGAATTTCGTCCAGTCAATCAAGTTCTGGGAAGCCAACCTTCACTAGGGCCAATTCCTGCCGATCAAATTCTTCCTTGGACAGTAATTGCCTTAGCCTCCTATTTTATTATCAATGGAATTTTTGGGGGGATTTTCCAAGAAGAATTTCAAAAATGGTTGTGGACAATACTAATGACTGGTTGGGGAATCGGAACTTGGTGGATTTTAACTGGTGGTAGGAGTTGGAGTTTTTTAAGCAAATTTATTGGCGTTCCCGCTTGGACAAGAGGCTTTGCTCGTTATCAAAGCTTATTGGAAGTTAACCATGAAGCAAAAAATCGGAAAACAAAGCGTCGGCATCGCCGGAAATGAAAGTAGATTAACGCCATTTGAAGATGCCTTGCACTTGGCGACAATGCTGCGCGTTGCAATGAATGGACGTGATATTGGCGCTTACCTGTTGACAAAAGGTACTCAAAAAGATCGGTTCTGCTTTGTTTTTGGTTTTGATTGTAAGGGAATTCATACCACCTTAAGACCTGAACAAATTGATACACTTTTTAATAACATTGAAGCCGGATTAAAAGATATTCCTAGCGGTGAAAGGATGACGCTACACTTGGGTTCTTTTAGTTCAGACAAAGAACGCCAAAAAGAGTTAGCAACATTAATCAGAAATGCATCATCGCGAGATATCAAATATTTGTTGATGGCGGAGAGAGCCAGAATTAAAGAATTGACTATTTCTGGGATTCGTAAACCTAAATTTTTACGGATTTATGTGACTTACACCATTGAATCTAACTCGCAACATGCAGATGATTGGATAGAAAAGCTTTTAGTCAAAGCTGAATCCTGGTGGTTGAAATTTAAAGGCGATCTTTTAGAAGTAGAAAATCAACGTATTGAAACCCTGATTACAAATGCTTACAATCAGGGCTTTCTCCGCTGGGAACAAATCTTATCTAACAAAATGGGATTGGATGTCAAACCTTTGACTGCTGATGAACTCTGGGGGGAAATCTGGAAAAGGTTTAATGAGACGCAGCCAATAGCTATTCCCCAGTTAATGACTTTAGATGAAGAAGGATTACACGAACAAGTCAATTCAGATTTAGCGAGTACTAAATTACTTCTAGACAATATCCACGGCACAACTTTGCTGATGGAATCTAGTGTACCTTGTGCCGATCGCCGCTGGGTTAATGTTAATAATCGCTATATTGGCGCATTGTCATTTCTCGAAAAACCCGGCGGTTGGACTAATAAATCGGCTCAACTGCGCTATTTATGGGAACTGTTGGCCAGAGAAACAGTAGTAGATACAGAAATTTTTTGTGAGTTGACTGCTGCAAATCCAGCAGTGGTAAAAACTACTCTGCAACGAGTGCTGAAGCAGTCAAACATGACAACAATCATGGCTCAAGAAAAAAGTAAAACGATTGATGTCAACGCTCAATTAAAGTTGAAGAAGTCGGTAGCAGCACAAGAGCAGTTATTTGAAGGTGCAGTCCCGATTTATACGAGTGTTGCTATATTAGTGCATCGTCCAACTTTAGAAAAATTAGATGAGGCGACAAGATATATTGAAAACTGTTTTCAACGTCCAGCCAGAGTAATTAGGGAAAGTGAATATGCCTGGAAAATTTGGCTGCAAACTCTACCAATAGTTTGGGAGGGTTTATTGGCAACACCTTTCAACCGTCGCCAGCTATATTTAACCAGTGAAGTTCCGGGATTAATGCCTCTAGTTTTAAGTAAAAAAGGTGACAAACAAGGCTTTGAGTTGATTGCTGAAGAAGGTGGAACACCCATACATTTAGATTTATTTAATCAGCACAAAAACTTAGCTTTGTTTGCGACAACTCGTGCTGGTAAATCGGTGTTGGTGTCAGGGATTTTAACTCAGGCTTTAGCGCATGGGATTCCAGTTGTGGCCTTAGATTTCCCTAAACCTGATGGGACATCTACTTTCACTGACTACACAGAGTTTATGGAGAGGAATGGAGCCTATTTTGATATTTCCAAACAATCGAATAACTTATTTGAACAGCCAGATTTACGATCGCTAGAAGCAGAACAACAGCGCGATCGCTTTAACGATTATACCGCCTTCCTGGAATCAGCGTTAATGACAATGGTTTTAGGATCGTCGACTGAAAGTCAAATTTTATCGCAAACCGTGCGATCGCTGCTCAACTTGGCTCTCGAAGCCTTTTTTAGAGATGAGGGCATCAAAGAGCGATATCGACAGGCGATGGAGGGAGGATTTGGCACTCTTGCTTGGCAGAAAACCCCCACTTTAAAAGATTTTCTGTTTTTCTGCTCGCCAGAACACTTACAGCTAAGTTCTTTAACTGGCAGAGTCGAAGACGCTCTGAGTCAAATTCAGTTGCGCTTACGTTTTTGGCTTTCTAGCCGCGTGGGACAAGCGATTTCTGCACCATCCAGCTTTCCTACCGATGCACAACTTTTAGTTTTTGCTCTCAGAAACTTATCAGATAGTGAAGATGCAGCCGTACTCTCCTTGAGTGCTTATTCAGCCGCACTCCGACGCGCATTAGGTAGTCCGGCTTCCATATTCTTTATCGACGAAGCACCAATTTTGTTTGAGTTCGAGCAAATTTCTGATTTAGTTGGTAGAATTTGTGCGAACGGCGCTAAAGCCGGTATCAGAGTCATCTTATCAGGACAAGATCCTGACACCATTGCTAAATCTAAAGCTGCATCAAAAATATTGCAAAACCTGACAACACGATTGATTGGACGCATTCAGCCAGTTGCAGTGGATAGTTTTGCAGATATCTTGAAATATCCCCGCCAAGTTATTTCTCGTAATGCCTCAGAAAGCTTTTTTCCCCGGAAAGAAGGCGTTTATAGCCAATGGTTATTAGATGATAACGGTATTTATACATTCTGCCGTTACTATCCAGGTTACGAACAATTGGCAGCAGTTGCTAATAACCCTTACGAACAAACTGCACGTAGCCAAATGATGCAAGTTCACAGTGATAAATATGAAGCAATTTCTGCGTTTGCACGTCAATTAGTGGCCACTCTGCGTAGTAGTTAATACTAAGTCAAAGAAGTTTAGATTTTAGATTTCCGATAGCGTAACATTAGTGATTTACCGATGTCTTTTAGATTTACTGCACCCACTCTTTGGTTGCAGCTTAGGGATTTGAGAATAGCGTCGAGGTTTTAACCGAAAAGCTAATTCTATTATCCAAAATCAACACAGATCAAAAGCTAAATTGTTATCTCACTATATAATGTAGTTTACCTTTTTTAGGCACAGATATATGCGAAAAACTACCATTTTTACTTTTACCTTGCTATCATCCCTGGCAATACTACCAGCAGTAGCACAAGTTCAGACGAGCGGATTAGGTCAGGTTTGGAGTGACTTTCAATCCTATTCCAAAGATATGCAAGATTACTTTCAATATAATAATTTGAATGATACCTTAAACCCTTTAGAAGAAGGTCAGAGTCGAATTGCTATTGAGAATGCCAAGGGAGATTTGAAGATACCTAACCCCGTTGCTGCGGGACAAAAAATTCGTGATGATTCAATCAACTATTCTTATAATTCAGATGCTAAATCCAGTCGCTTTGAAAATAATGCAGCAGTGCGGGGAAATTTAGTTAGTAATGAACTCAATCGTATAATTACCCGTGGAGTAGCGGTAGGTGTTCTCGGCAAAAATGGACAAATTAGGACAAAAACTAAGTTAGAAAATACTGAGAAATCTCTGGAAGATATTGAGGGTTTTGCTCAGGAAATACAGGAGAATAATAATACATTTCTCGGTCGGATTCAGGAAGGTATTAATGTAGGTGGAAAAACCGATCAAACAGTAAAAGCTATTTCTGGATTGGCAGACTTGCTAGGTGTTAGTCAAGTGCAAATGATGAGAATTCAACAGGAACAAATAAAAATTGTAGCTGAAACATTTGGTCAGACATTACAAAATAATCAGGCTTTGCAATACTCTAACTTAAACTTAGCAAACATTTCTCAGCAAGCGGAAGAGGCGAATCGCGCTCGCCGAGTAGAAACATCTACAGAAGCGTCGCGACTTTTACGAGCGACTTCTCAACTAGATTTGTTTGGCAGAAACGTTAATAAGTAGGATTTTCATAAAACAACTCTAAACTTCTAGACAACTTTTAAAATACTTTAACTTCTGACAAACCAACAGGAAATCTAAAAAAACAGCCCATAAACTCAAAATGCAAGTTGCTATTAAACTAATATTTGCCCAAGTAGGCATCGATCAGATTCTCGATACTGGTGCCGCAACTTCCCAAAGTATTGCCGAAGGTTGGGACAAACAATGGCTGGATTTATTACAAAATAACACCAGTAATAACTTGTATGGAGCGCTGACAAATCTGGGTATTTTTTTTGCTGTAGGAACGTTGTTATTTTTTATGATACAATTCCTCAAAGACTTAATATCCTACGAATACAGCCGTCCCATATCAGCTTTAATTTGGCCTTTTATTGTGGTCGTACTCTTAAGTAATTCAGGCAATGGAAGTATACTGTCTAATCTGACGCTGGGACTGCGGAATTTTTTAAACACTGTGAATCAGCAAGTAGTGGTATCAGCAGATGCAGATAAAATGTATCAGCAAGCATTGAATATGAGTGTTGCTGAGGAAGTAGCTGGTTCTTTTCTACGTCCTTGTCAATCTCTTACTGGCGAACAACAAAGTCAATGTTTTGTGAAAGCTTCCGAAAAAGTTAACGTTCTCTGGCAGAAATATAGAGATACTTATGGAAATAAAAGCTGGATAAATAGACTACAAACTAAGGTAGATAACATCAGATATGGCACTGGTATTGTATCAGAAACCTCTTTTAATTCTCTGTTAGGTTCTACAGTCCAAACAAGCATCAAAAACTTTTTAGTTTCCTTACAATATGCCTTCCAGAATTTGATAGAAGCTACGATGTTATTAATAGCAGCTTTAGGGCCAATAGCAGTAGGTGGATCTTTACTACCTGTAGCTGGCAAACCCATTTTTGCATGGCTGACTGGATTTCTATCTATTGGAATCGCCAAAATTTCATTCAATATTATTGCTGTGCTGACTGCCGCAGTGATTGTCAATGGCCCAGGTCAAAATGCTAATGTAGATCCAGATTTAATGTGGTTCATAATTTTTCTGGGGATTTTAGCACCAATTTTATCTTTACTTGTGGCTGCTGCTGGTGGTTTTGCAGTCTTCAGCGCAATCAGCAGTACGGCTTCTTTAGTAAAGGAGAGAATATAGAAAATTAAAAATTAAAAATGAATAATATTGTTGCAAGTGTTGTAAATAGTAATTATATGCGAAACACCATAATATAATATCTGAAGTTTTTGCAGCAGGAGGTGAGAAAATGGTGCGTTTACTAGAAAGAAGACAAAGAACAGGAAGTGTTTTGACATTTTTTGCGATCGCAACTTTCAGTTTACATATATTAGTTTTATTTTTATTCTTATTACAAGGGCTAAATATTCGCCAACTCAGTTTGAGAAAACCTCCTAACTTTGTGCAATTAATCAATGGTAAACCAGTAGCTAATATTGATGATTTAGCAAGAGAACCAGAAGCAATTCGCCAATTTATCAGCAAAACGATGATATCAATGTTTAGCTGGTCTGGAACCTTACCACCACAAAACATTGAAGAAGTCGCAAGCCCCAAACCAGATTTAGGAATACTGATTAACACACCTCAAGGTGGTAGCCAAAAAATTAGTACCAGCACTTGGGTAGCTAGTTTTGCCCTATCAGAAGACTTTCGTAAAGGTTTCTTAAGCACAGTTGCAGAAATGACACCGCCAGAAGTTTTCTCGGAAAATCCCAACCAAGCGATGACTTCACAACTAGTAATTAAGAGAGTTTATCCGCCAAAACAAATTGCGCTAGGGAAGTGGCAAGTGGGTATGGTAGCCGACTTAGTTCAAAAAAATCGAGTTGGTGGTGCAAAACTTATAACTCCTTTTAATAAAGATTTCCTTGTACGTGCATCAGATTATTTCGCTAATCCCCAAGCCGACAATAGCACCGACTTGCAAAAAGCAATTTATAGTGTCCGCACTGATAGACTAGAAATTTATGAAATTCGTAACTTATGTTTGCTAGATGACTACAACTCGAACACAGATAAATCAAAACAATGCGGAACTGGACAAACATCTGATAGTTTTATCAGATAATCACTTTTTTATGTGAAGATAATTCAATTTATACGATTAATTATTAATGCAATTACTCAAGCCAGAAAATAAAAAAAATAGCCCCTTACCGTTGTTAGCAGTAGGAACCTTTGGGTTACATCTATTTACCTTGCTGTTACTAATATTTCATGGGTCTATGTTACAACAGTTAGGTCGACAACTCACTCCTCAAAGTTTAGTGCAACTTGTTGATGGTCATGCTATAACGGTAGACCCCCAACCCAATTTAGAGCGGCAACCAGAGACAATTCGGCGCTTTGTGGGTGAAACTATGAGTTTAATGCTTACCTGGTCACAACAACAGCCACCAACACAAGTCTGGGAAATTACTTCCCAACTGGTAGCTGATGATTTTAAAGAAAAAGTTAAGGCAGAAATTACTAATTTAAATCCAGATAGCCAATTTGAAAATGTTAATAGAGGAGCGGAGAACGTCTTAGTAATCCAAAAAGTTTCTCAACCGAAAGAAATAAGTAATGGCAAGTGGAAAGTAGAGATACTTGCCAATCAATTAATTTTTAACAGTTATGATAAATTAGGAAAATCGGTTTCCTTTAATAAACAAATTTTAGTTAGAGCAATAGATCAACCTGTAACTTCACTACCAAATGCAGCATTACCATCGCAGTTTGCAGTTTATCGCCTTGGAGAATCTAGATTAGAAATTTATAATATATGTGAAATTAAAGATAATAATTGTTCTGGAAATCCAAACTAGGCTCTACCATGACCCGATACTCAATTCCTGCCCAAACGCCTCCCCAAAATGGATTTACTCTAACTACCGACGATCACCAACCAGAAGTAGAATCTGTAGATTGGGAATCGCGGATGTCAAGGTTGGTTGGCTTTGAAGAAGAATCTTCTTCTAGTGATACCCAAGGATTGGAAGACTCTGCAACGCCATCAGAGCCGCTTTCTCAACCGCAAGAAGTTCAGACTAAGCAAGCACTCTCATCTAATCCCTTTGCAAAGTTAGGCTTGGTAGGGGCTGCTACCTTAGCGATCGTTTTGGTAGGTGGTGTGTTTTTGTCTCAGTTGATGAGTGGCAGCAATCAAAAGCCAAAAACTATTGTTTCTCCACCAGTGCAAGAGCAGCCTACTGATGAATCTATCTCTCAACAGATGCAAGCCCAAGTAGATACTCTCAAAACGAAATTAGCCCTGACTGAACAAGCACAGATGGTGAAAGCTGCCCAACAACAGCTGAGAATTGCCAAATCAACGCCGACAGTAGCCTTACAACAACCGTCAGTTAGACAGAAAGTGATCCCAACACCCCCACCAACACCTTACGTCCCTCGGACAGTGACAGTTGAGCGCGTCATTAGAGTACCTGCTTCTCAACCTTCGCGATCGCCTCAGCTACCAGTTGTGAACCCCACTCAACCAGTAGTTAATGTAACTCCACCACCTCCACCAAGCCCATTTGCAGAGTGGGCAAGGTTAGCAAAGTTAGGTAGCTATGGTCAAGTCAATCCTAGCAATCAACCGACTAGTAACATAGCTACTTTGGAACCTGCAAACAATGCGCAGGCGCAGCAAGAGGAAACCCCACAACCGGAAAATTCTGCTGTCAGTCAAGCCCAACCGCAGGGACAGAAATCTGTAGCAGTTGGGAGTAGTGCCAAAGCTGTGTTGGCGACAGCAATCTTTGGAGAAACTACTAATAGATCGGGCGGTGGTGGTGATGCAGAAGAAGCGAAAAACGTATTTGTGATCCGATTGAAAGAACCATTAAAATCTACCGATGGTGCGATCGCTCTACCCGCAAACACCGAATTCCTAGCTGAAATTGGTTCGCTTTCCGAACAAGGTCTTTTGCAGATGAACGTAGTCAAAGTTATCTCGCAAAATAATGGCAACCCCACAGAACGAAGCTTACCCAACAATGCAATTATTCTTCGCGGTACCGAAGGTAAACCTTTAATCGCAAATAAATATCCCGGTCAAAGTTCGTCTATAGCCTCGATGGATGCAGGACTATTTGTTTTGGGAGGTATTGCTAAAGCAGCAGAGTTAGTAAATCGTCCTGATACTAGAACCGTGTATCGAGAAGTTCCCGTTGATAATGACAATGACGGCGATAGTGAAAATAACGACAACAACCCTAACCGTGGTTATTATGCTACTGAGACTGAGAATAAACGCGACCTTGCAGCCGGAATTCTAGAAGGTGGTATGAACACTGTAGTACCCCAAATTGCCCAACGCAATCAACAGGCGATCGCCCAAATGTCTCAACAAGGTGGTGTTTGGTTTTTGCCAGCAGGCACAAATATTGAAATATATGTTAATCAACCAACTCAATTTTAAGGGGTAGGATTTATACCAATTTTAGATATTTGCAACCATGAAAAAGAATATTAAATTGTCAGGAAATAGCCCAAAACGTTCTTGTTTCCTACCTATAGCTTCCTTAATTTTCTCGGTTGCTATGTTCTGGTTGGTGGGTCGTGCTGTAGCTAATAACGCCGTTCTGCGTTCCATATTTTCCTGCCAAGCACAAGGTTTAGGGGGGCTAGTACCTACGGTTGACGTTTGGTATCAACAAGGAACAAACTTAAGTTTTATTCCGGCTGGAGAAGTAATTAAAAAAGTTTGGTTAAATGATCCATCACAAGTAACTATGGATTTTGATGGGCCAGTATGTATGCAGTTTGGTCAAGAAGCTAATAGTAATTCAGGAGATTGTAAAAACTCCGCAGCAAATGTAATTCAACTCAGACGAATTCAAAAACTAGACATTCCTGGACTTCCTCCCACTAGCAATACACTTTTAACTGTTGTTACCGAAGCCCAAGGTAAAAACAAGTTGTATACTTTTAAAGTGATATATAAAACAGATGATCCTGAATATCACACCTTAGCAGTTTTTCCCGATCCTTCTGGACAGGAAGCAGCTTGTTCGAGAGTTTTACAATAAAGTTCTAGCAAAATTACCTGATAGCCACAGAAGTTTCCCCTCGAAAAAAAGCATTAATACCTACGTATATCTGCATTGTGGTCGATCAAAAGCCCTGCTATAATTGCCTCCTCCTAAAAAACGGTTAGGGAAGATTTAAGCCTTTGGGCAGTTTTATTTCTTTACATAGCACCGTTAAGCTAAAGTGTGGGCTAGTGTTGCAGTTCAATCAATTGAAAAACGCTATAAGTTAACAGATTTAAATGATTCAGGCATTTTTAGCCGACATCTTTATAAATCTTCAGACAAAAACTAACCACAAATTCCAAAATCGTGTAAATATAAAGAAAAGCTTAAGAGGTTACAGACTCATGGTGACAGCGAAAATGATGCAGCAGCTTTGGGCTGTAATCGAGTCTACCCAGGTCAACACCCTGCTCCAGTTTGACGATGCTGCTTTAGTACAATTGCTTCTCCAGCAGTTAAAAGCGAAGCAGGGGCTTGATTCCCAGGCAGATAGCACCCTCAATACTTATATAAAATCTAAACTGCCCCTAATTCGTGATACGGCTGAAGGTCGATTATCTTTAGGGCAAGGCGGCAATCATTAGTCCGAAAAATCAAATTATTGCTCGCTGCCAAGCATACGCTCAGAGTTCAAACAGTGGAATATTATGAATAACTGGCTAGTAATTGCCCTAGTAGCTTATCTAATTGGAGCAGCGATTGAAGGGGTGAGTACAGCCAGTCAGCTATCTCATTCAATGCCAGAACTAGCTAAAAACACACAAGCTCATCCTTCAGAGTCTGACACTGGGTCTAGTTCAAGTTGGCGAGTTCTGGCCGCCATCGCCTCAGTGACTATTTGTGGAGCTTTTTGGTGGCCTTGCCGCCTTTTCCACCGTTTGATTAAAGGCAACGTTCGTTCGTAAGCCTAAAATATCAATACAGTAATTCTGAAAGCAGCTCTCGCTTACCTATGATGCAGTTTGTTCGGGTTCTGTCGCTACAGGTTGCCCAATTTTTGGCTCCGTTCCCGCAAACAGTCGTTCAATATTAGTGCGATGGCGCAAAATCACATACAACCCACCGGCAATCCCAAACAGAATATAGGGTAAAGGTTGATGCAAAAGTACCATGAAAATGGAAACTGCGATCGCGCCTGCAATTGAACTTAAAGAGACAATCCGCGATATCGCCACAACGACGGCAAACACACCCGCTGTTGCTAAACCTACCTGCCAACTCATTGCCAACAAAATCCCCAAGCTGATAGCAACAGATTTACCACCAGTAAAGCCTAAAAAAATTGATTTACTATGTCCCAGGATGGCAGCTAACCCAGATGTTGTTACTAACCACGGTTGCCACAGTTGTGCATCTACCGTTGGAGGGATATAATTTTTAATTGGTTCAAAGTTGAACAACCAATAAACTAGAGCGATCGCTAATACTCCCTTTAAGGAATCAAGTACTAAAACCAATGCTCCTGGCCCTTTGCCCAAGGTTCTTAGTACATTAGTTGCGCCAGTGGAACCGGAACCAACTGCCCGAATATCAATACCTTTTAACTGCTTCACAGCAATGTAGCCAGTGGGAAAAGAACCCAGCAGGTAAGCTATGACCACAATTGCTCCGCACAGAGTTAACCAAATAGCCATAATAAAATTCAAAATGACGCTCGAAGACTCGCTAACGCTACGCTAACAAAATTTAAAAAAGTCAAGAGGTATTACTCTTGACCAATGACTAATGACTAATGACTCATTTAAAAGTCATCATCATAGTTTCTCATCATTTTGGGATCAGGGGCAAAGGCTAACCATAGGGGAAATTGCAACAGTGACAAACTGATTTGTTCTTCTGAATCGTCAATGATAATTAAAGGCAATTGATTGGCTTTCGTCAATCGGTCTGCTTTTTGGGCGAGAGCGTCAGATGCCTCAAATAATACCACACCCCGGTCTGGGCCGAAATCTGGGCGACCGATTCCTAGACAATCTTGCAAGCCGCGTCGCCATTCACCTAATCGCTCCGGTGTATTAGCTAAGACTAAAGTACGGACGCGATCGCCATACAGCTTGTGTAATATCGAAATTGCAGCTGAGGCAATCAAAATATTTTGTAAGCGGCTACCCATTGTCCGCAAACCACCCCGTCCTCCTTGGGTAAAAAACCAGTTGGAGATTCGTTCAGCGTGGATTGGTTCAAAGGTACGCCGTAGTTGCCACGGTGGCCCGTAGTAATCTGGTTTATTACGGTATTGGTCAATGAGGCGGCGAATTTGCTTTGTCGTATCTTGAAACTGCTGTTGGGCAAATTGGGGTATTCCAGGTTGGGGTTCAGCTGGTTTAGCCTCTTTTACAGCTGGCCTTTCTCTTTCTACCACACTTGGCGTCAGTTGCAGCTGTTCAGCAGCAGAGGCCAAATCCTGTAAGCTACCCGTGAGATAGTCTTTAAAACCTTGCACCCGAATTGCCAAGTCTTGGGATGTACCAGCAAAAGTGGTTCGCATCTCATTGCGGATACGTTCTTGACGGCGTTCTAGTTGTTCTACAGAAATTTGCAGCGTTTGTTTGCGTTGTTCTAACTGCACCAGCGACTCTTGCACGAGTCGCCCTAGTGAGGTTTGAGTTTCACTCACCTGTGTCTGAAGCTTTTCGTAAGAAGCTTGCAGCTTGGCTATTTCTGACTTGAGAGCTACTTCAGTAGTCTGCAACTCTGCTATCCGCTGCTCTGCTTCTACATATAATGAATAATTTCCTGATTCTATATTAGACCCCAGGGCGACATTTTCCGGTTCTAATTGCGCTACAAACTCGCCATTGGAATTTTCTGTTAGCTCTACTGTAGAATCTACCACTTCTGCATTGGAAATGAGTGGCTCAAAAGTTGTGTAGTCCTCTGATGAGCTAATGGCTTTTGTGTCTACCACTGACTCAACTGATGGATTTACCGGATGTTCAACTGCATTGTTCTCTTCTGGTTTTTCTGTCAACCGCTCATCAATTGGTTCTGGGGTTTGAGATGCCTCTGGGTTCATAAACAATAGTGTAATTCCTATGACGCGAATAAATAGCTTTCAGAAATATTACAATTGACCTGCCATAAAAGTCCTGAGCATGAGTGCTGAGTTCTGTCTGAGTCTATATCAAAACGACTCAGCACAGATGGCACTCAGCACTAAATACGCGGACAACGTTGTTCTAAACAAGTTTTCAAGGTGTTGGGGTCAAATAAAATTGGCAAAAAGTGAATACTTTTAATTTCTTTAAAGTAAAACAAAATGGGGACTCTATTCCAAAAGATCCGCCAGTTTTGCCATTCTTGGTAGGGAAAGCGTCGAATCAATTTTTCGCCTCTGTAAATATCTAAGTCAGTAGCGGTAAATTGCAAACGCAGCGTTAACGCCTGAAACATGAGAAACAAACCAAACAGCGTGAAAACTGAGCCTACCCAAGGTTGTACCAACAATATTGGAATTGCGGCAATCACTAACACTATCGGTATGTTGTAACTAGGCTTGAGTTCCACAGTTGATATGGAGTTAGAAGCAAATGAACTGGTCACAGTCTTAAATCCTGCTTTGTTTATTAGGCATCTCTCCTATTTTAGGAGTCAGGAGTTAGAAGTTAGAGTTAAGAGTTAAGAGTAAGGAATTTTAACTCATAACTCATAACTCCTCACTTCTAACTTTTATAGCCCTATGAATGCACTGCCAGTCCCCTGAAACATTAACCAAGAAAGAAAGAAGTTGCTCACAAATATAATCAGCAAGGCAGTCACAACAGCTGTTGTAGTTGACTGTCCTACACCTTTGGCACCTCCTGTTGTCGTCAACCCCCAACTGCAACCAATTACAGCAATTAAAATGCCAAAACAACAAGCTTTAATCATGGCGCTAAAAATATCCCAGATGCCAAGAAAGTTACGGGCTGAGTCGAGAAATACCGTATCAGACAGGTTGTAGATATTTGTCGCAACTAAAAATCCTCCGAACATCCCTGTCACCAAAGACAGAAGGGTTAAAATTGGTAGCATGAAACAGCAAGCAAGAACGCGGGGGATAACCAGATAATCAATTGGATCTGTTCTCAACATCAACATGGCGTCGATTTGTTCTGAGACTCGCATGGTACCGATTTCTGCTGCAAAAGCAGAACCGACTCGCCCGGCCAAAATCACTGCTGTCAACACAGGAGTGAGTTCTCGTGTCAACGCTACAGAAAGGACTCCGCCGATAATGTTTCCTGCGCCAAAGTTGATAAATTCCCGCGCCACCTGAATGGTAAACACTGCGCCAACGAAAATAGCCGTCAATAGGGCAATAAATAAGGAATCTGGCCCAACTGCTGCCATTTGTTCTAAGGTGTTGCGCCGATGGATTTTGCCTCTCAATAGGTGAACTAGTACTTGCCCACCCAGAAAAATCGCCGCCAGCAGCCGCTGACTCCATTCCCCTAAACTGGATTTGGATGTAGTCTGGTTCAATGTTCTGTAGCTAACTCGGTAACTGCCTTAAGAATAGCGGAAGTCATGGGAATGGGGAATGGGGCATTAGGAGTGCTGAGTGCTGAGTTAGGAGTTAAGAGTTAGAAGTTAAGAGTTTTGTTTATCTCCTTGTCCCTTTGTCCCCTCATCTCCCTCATCTCCCCTGCTCCCCACTTCCTCAAGGAGGCTAAATATTAACTTAGATTAAAGATGTTCTCAGAAAATAAAGCTGTTCTTAAGCGTGCTTCAAAGCAATAAATAAGTAGTACTCTTGGCTATAAAGTCTATTTTACAAGGCTTTTGTAGATTTCAGCCACTTTTTTGATCCCCAGCATGGGCTGTAACTGCTAGCCTTTTATTTTAATGAAAACTTAAGATTTTTGACAGATTCGCTGCTCTGGAGCGATCGCCCGTATTGTAGAAAATGACAAACCGCTATTCAGCTTTTGTCTTCTCTACTCACGGAGTTTGTCTTAAATGACTATTTTTACTAACTTTCTCCGCTCCCTAGTACTTACAATCATTTTTAGTTTTATCGTTCCCATATTTTTTGTTGGCGGCGGATTGCTCCTTCTATCCCTCATCGGTAACATCCCTGGCTTACAAGACTTAACTGAGGCGATCGCTACTGAGATTATGCATTTTCTCGCCACCTTCGGCAGTGGAACTCCCCTACGCGGATTATTTGTAATTAGCTTAACCTGTAGTTTCGTTGGGGCGTTGTTTGATATGTTCGTGTATTATCGGTATCAAATCTTACGTATAGATTCTTGAGTAGTGAAATCGCTTCATCAGGAGATTATTGGGCTGTAGAAGACAGGAGAAAGTTATATTTCCCAGAGTGAGAGTACTACTAGTCTTAACCTAAATAGAGATTAGTGTTGCTGAATTAATTTGTATTAATTAAATTGAGTGTCGAAGTAATTGATTAAATATTTATATATTCTTTAGTTATTAATTACTGACAACTAGTAAACGTGTGCGACCTTAGTAAAATCAGTCCTCAAACATTCAAAAAGCCAGAATAACAAGGCATTGAGAGCTTTGAATTTTGCAAAATAGCTAAAATAGCCTTTCTAAATCATCAGGTTAACGCTAAACTAGAGTTTGGCATTTTGTGCTAGCCGTAATCTTTAAGGGTTTGATTAGCATTAATTGAGAATATCAAATAAAACTCACTGAAAAATATAAAAATTTCCTTAAAATTTTGATGAACACAATGCTTGCTCATGTTTCTTAACAGAGGAAAGCAGGTCGTCCGACCGTTGGGGATCTTATATTGAATTTATTACGAGGTATGTTGACAGCTCATGGTTTGGCCGTTTAAGCCCAAGTTTAGAAAACAAATTGCGCGGATTGAAATTACTGGTGCGATCGCCAGTGCTACTCGCAAACGCGTCCTAGAAGCGCTGAAAACTGTAGAAGAAAAAAAGTTTCCGGCTTTATTGCTACGTATCGATAGTCCTGGCGGTACAGTCGGAGATTCCCAAGAAATCTACAGTGCCCTAAAGCGTCTGCGCGAAAAAATCAAAATCGTCGCTAGCTTTGGCAATATTTCGGCTTCTGGAGGAGTCTACATCGGTATGGGAGCCGAACACATCATCGCTAACCCAGGTACGATTACGGGTAGTATTGGTGTGATTCTGCGTGGGAATAACTTGGAACGCTTGCTAGAAAAAGTTGGTGTTTCCTTCCAGGTAATTAAGTCTGGTCCTTATAAAGACATTTTGGCTTTTGATCGGCAACTGACCGAACCAGAAGAAAACATCTTGCAAGAGTTAATTGACACAAGTTATCAGCAGTTTGTCCAAACGGTAGCTGATGGCCGATCTTTAACGGTAGAAGCTGTGAAAAGTTTTGCCGATGGTCGGATTTTTACTGGACAGCAAGCCCTAGCCTTGGGTGTTGTAGACCGTCTGGGCACAGAAGAAGATGCCCGTCGCTGGACAGCAGAACTGGTTGGTCTCGATCCAGAAAAAACTCTCTGCTATACCCTAGAAGAACGTAAACCCTTATTGAGTCGCTTTATACCAGGAAGCCGTCAGTTTTCATCAGGAATTGGGGCTGGTATTGATTGGCTCGAATTTGAAATGTCTACTAGTGGTTTACCTCTGTGGTTATATCGACCCTAAATATGAGTTAGGAGTTATGAGTGAGGAGTTAGGAGTTAAAAATCCTAACTTTTCATTCTCAACTCTTAACTCCTCACTTTTGTGTTTTAAGGAGGATTTTGGCGTGGACTGGCAAATGCGGGCTATTCGCGGAGCAACAACCGCTTCAGAAAATACTGTTGAGACAATCCGAGAGGTAGTTACAGAACTACTAAATGAACTGGAAAACCGGAATCAATTCCAGCCAACGGATATCATTAGTGTGACTTTTTCTGTGACACGCGATTTGGATGCAGTTTTTCCAGCTGCGATCGCAAGAGTGCGTCCTGGTTGGGATAATGTGGCTATGTTGGATGTGCAGCAAATGCACGTCGAAGGCAGCTTACAGCGCTGCATTCGCTTCTTAATCCACGCTTATCTGCCAGCCTCCGCCTCAATTCATCATATCTATTTACGCAACGCCGCTAGCTTGCGTCCCGACTGGAGTTTGCCTCAGACTTTACAAGCATCACAGCAAGCAGTTAAGTCAAAAGTGTAAACTATTTAATATTTTTAAGGTGAAATCTAGTTTTCCAACCGCAAATTAGAAATGCGGCTGTAGTGACGAATATTGTGTGTTACTAAAATGTAATTTTCTGCAACTGCAACACTAGCAATTAGTAAATCAAATTCAGCAATAGTTTGTCCTATCCTACGGAGTTCTGCTTTTAATTCACCATACTTTCTGAGAGCAAAATCAGTTAAAGGTATGACGGGTAAGTTTTGAGTGAAGTTTTCTGCACGAGTTAAATTTTCCACTACTCGTTGAAAATTATAAGCACCAAAATATAACTCAGCAACTGTGATGCTACATATATAAATTTGCTCCCATCCTATTTCTCTAACTTTATTTCTGACTGAATTAATATCTTTAATCCAATAAATGCAAGTATCAGTATCAAGTAAATAAGTCATAAACTAATATCATTGTTAGAAATAGTTCGGCTATCATAAATATCTTTAACTATTTCTTCAGCAGTACGTTCATCTTCCCAAGGGCCAAGCCTTTCCATAAATGTATCTAGTGGATGCGGTTTTGGCTGCTGTTCAGATGAGACAATTTATTTTATTAACTATCAATTGATTTGCTTCTGGAACTCCTAATTTTTTGGTTTCTTCTTTAGCTATAACCATAATTTGCATCAAGGTTATAGCCTGACACAGAACATCACCTTCACTTGTGCCTATTTTATTTGCTAGTTCGTCTAATATCTGATTTAGTTCAGGTGACAAATCTAAGTTTAAGCGAACCATCTTTTGACTGTTAGTCATGGTTCCATCTTTGTGTAAAATCTTAATTATATTATAAATAGAACGTTTCTTGATCAATTGCATTAAAATATATTATTGAAATTATTTTTAAGTTAAAACTTAGATATGAAAGAAGCTCGTCATATAGCTACTGGGAGAATAGTCCAGGCATCTGAAGTAGATTATCCAGAATATCATGGAATTTTTCAATGCCCACATTGTAAAGTAGCATTGCGATTAAGAAAAGAATATACTCGTTCAGATGGAACAAGAATAACTGCTGCTTTTATTCATCCTCCAGGTGAAACAGAATTGGAAAAAAAATGCCCATATCGAATAAATATAAATTTTGGTAAGGCAAATTCACAAATAAACTTCCCTCATTCTCGTGAGCAATGTTTTAAAATTTTGAAAAGGAATTTTTTAAAATGCTTAAAGAATCATAGTAAAGTTAGCATTACAGAATATTACTCAACCAATAAATTAGCGTTAGAATCTATACGCATTTTTATAGATTTAAATAAAAAGATAATTGCAGCACCCCAAAATGGTCGATATATTTTAGAACTCACAGAATCACGAAGTATTGAAAAGTTTTTGCAAAATAAAATATATGCCAAAGCCAAAATTAATTCTTATGAGCCAGAATCAATACATAGAAAGATACTACTTGCTTCTCTAGAAAGCGAGTTGGATTTAGCAACCCAAAAATCCAATAGTTTGATTTGGGGGCTAGAGTTTTTAATTTATGAAGCTAGTGATGATTTTATACAAGAAACATTAGATTATATCTTTGGAAAGTATGTTGATAATAAAGAAATCAAGGGTATAGAACTAAAATATGAAATAAATAATCTTAGTATAGGTAATTTGAGTTTTGGTGAAATTGAAAAAATATTAGGTTTTCAATTAAGCATCGTAAAGCAAGCAGATAAAATTTTGTCAAATGATAAATTAATAAATACTTTTTTTGCCCAAATGTACAAAAATGAATATTCGGACAGCAATGCAGTTATTTTTAATGAAATACAAAAAATTCATAATGTGGTATTTCAGTATATTATAAATTATCTAGTTAATTTTCCTTGGGAATATCTGTTATATTAACTATTTGTTAATTTGATTGATTTAATTTTTTTTGTGAGTTTTGTCTAGATTACTAATTTATAGAGAAAATATGAATAAAGAAGAAATTGAATTTTTTAGTAAGATTAGTAATCAATTTCTACAAGATGTATTTTTTATAGTGGGTATTGTGATTACAATACTGACATACATTAATGCAAAACGAACAATTCTTCAACCAATAAAAACTGAAGTATTCAAATTGCAGGTAACAAAATTTTCATCGATTTTAGATATATTTGATAACCAAGGCTATATACAGATAAAAAAATGCTTTGAAAAAATTCTATTTATTAATGCTTGTTCACTTTGCGATGATTATGCAGAGTTATTTTTTGATATTGAATTAAACAGAAATACAAGACCATACAACACAGAAGAGATTGAAAAGATTATATGGAATGTATATTCAATGAAAGATATAGAAAAATATGAACAGTTTAGAAATAAATTTAATGAGTTAGTAGCGATTAAGAAAAAAAGGGAAGTCAATAGTTTAAAAGAAGAATTGATTTATACAAATAATTTAGAATTTTGGATGAATTATAACTATGAAGAATTAAAAATCCCTACTGAATATAGTGAATTACGTAAAAAGATCATAGATGTAAAGTCATCACCACTATTACCGAAGGAGCTTTTAGTATTAATTGAAGAATTTATAGAAGCTATGAATCACAAATTAAATTTAGTTATTGAAATATTAAATGAATGTATTAAATAATTACCAAATGATTATTTTATACAAGAAATAATTGGAGAAAGATCGAGTTTATTTATACTAATTCAAATAAAATATAATAAAAAATTTAATAATTTAGAACTAATTGCTAATAAAATTGTTCAATATATTAGAAATTACTGGCTAGTAGAAAAAATTAATACATAATAATTAAAGCTACATATATACACCATAACAATTAACTGATAGGAGTGTAAATATGTGGTTTAAAAATCTTTAGTGCACTAACCCGATCGCACTTTTCCTCAAGTGTCCACATTCCCCACGCTTCCAGATAAAAATATTACCCTTCGTCCTAGCTCAAAAATCAAGTTTTGCGACTTGTAAACTAAGTTTCTGACTCCAAAACTAGCTTTTGTGACTCCAAAAGTAGCTTTTGTGACTTCAAAACCAGCTTTTGTGACTCCAAAACTAACTTTTGCGACTCCAAAACCAGCTTTTGTCAAAGAATTTCAGCAAATCTACTCCCATTTTTTCTGCTTGCTAAGTTCTCTTCAATAAAAAAACGCAAATATACGCATTCTGACGCAATTTTTAGCGTTTCTATACGTATAAATGCGATAAAAGTAGAAACAATTCCAGCTTTATTTAATGGGCGTTGCTAAATCTAGGGATGAATATCTCACGCAAGGGAAAATTCAATAAAATCATCCCGCATTTATGCAACATCATTTAATGCACTAACGCGATCGCACGTTTCGTTAACGCTTCAGCAGTCAATCCATTAAACGCCATCAACTCTCCAGCACTGGCTGTAGTTTCGCCACGTTTCCATGCAAAGGTGTCGCGCTTGGCTGTACTCCGTAACAGAATTGGTTCTAGCATCCCCGCCGCACCACCTGTAACAGCAATTAGCGCATCGCCATCAAATAATTCGGCAAATTTAGCATCATCCAAGAAACCGCCTTCGGGTTCAGAACAGGTATCCCATGCAGTATCAGAGCTACGATACAATTGCCGAGGATTGATAACAGAAACTATCTTCGCACCAATACCTTCAGTTTCCAAGAAAGCAGCAGCTTCAAATACTGGCATTAATGTCATATCACCAATCACAGCAAATACAACTTGTCTATCACCAGCAACTTCATGTAATAACACTGCACCATCGCGTAACCCTTGACGAGTTTGTTCTAAAGTTGTACGAATTGGTAACGGCGATTTACTTGCAGTAATTACAATTCCCTTATTCTTAGTTTTCAACGCCCAATCATAACAAGCTTGAATACTATTAGCATCAGGCGGAAATAATGGGAAAATATTTCCATTTCGCATCAAGGAAGCAAAGTAAGCTTCAATTTCTGGACGTTGGTGAGTCCAACCGTTGCGCCCTTGCTCTAATGCTCCTGCTGTGAATAAAGTAATAGTCGAGGGAGTTTGACGGCGCAATTCTGCCATTGATTGGGTTACAGTTTGCCAAATTGGTAATCCGTTGATGGCAAAAGATTCGTAAGAACACCACAAAGTTCTCGCACCCATTAACGCCAAACCGGCAGCTAAACCGGCACAAGCATCTTCACTCAATGGTTCATAAACTTGTCCATTTGGTGCTTGATTATATAAGTCGTCGGTCGTCGGGTGGATAATCTTTAATGCTTGGTTGATGTTGGCAATTCCAGATGCTTCGTTACCGTCGGCGTTGGTGACGAGGAAATTTTGATCTTTATTTCCAACTATTCCTACCAATCGTCCCATCGCAGTTGTGGAAACTTTTGGTTCGCCACCAACTGCATATTCTTCTAAAGGTAATTCGCCTAATTCTGGTAATGGAAATTCAAATTCTGTCACCACAGTTTTTGCTGCTGGGCCACCACCGGCGCGTTCTGCGTTTGTTCTAACTATTTGCCAAGCTTCCGCAGACAAAGCACGGGTTTGCAATGCACTAACAATATGCGGTGCATCCAGCGTATCTTTAGGATACAAGTTGTGAGATTTTGCCCCCCGCGCGTGGACTCCTGCACCTTTGAGTTGTTTAATAATGAAGACGGTAAGTTTACCACCTAACGCCGATCGCGCTGCTTTATCTACACCTGAAAGTACTGCTTGCGTAAATGCTAGGCGTTTCTCAAAAGAAAAGGCGGTACTATCAACGTAATCCCCTGGCTGGTTTTGATCGTCAAAATCCTTGGCATCCACTAATACGACTTCATCAAAACCGTTACCTTGCCAATATGCTTGCATCTGTTCGTTGGTTTTGAGGGAAACCATGCTGTGATGTTCTTGGCTGTAACCGTTCCACACCAACACTGGTAAGAAGTTGGTGACAGCAGGATAAGCTGTATGGAAGTGAGCGATCGCACTTACAATATAAGGCTCACCCAATCCACCATCACCCACTGTAAAGGGGAACAACTTATCTTTGTGCAACAGTGCAGCCGCCATTGCAAAGTGTTGTCCTTGTCCTAAAGGCCCCGCAGGTGCGAGAATACCGGGGATGTAACCAGAAAGGTGTCCTAAAAGTCCGTGCTTTTCTCGGAAGCGATCGCGCAATTCTTGGACTGTAAAAATTCCCATGTCCTCTAGCGAACGATCCAAGAACATGGCACTATAAAATCCAGGGGCATGGTGTCCCACTTCGGTAATAATGTTTTTGTATCCCAGCATGACAAGAGATGCGTAAGCTTCTGCTTGACTGGCAAATCCGCCGGGATGCCCAGAAGCTTTGCTACCAGTAACTTGTAAAGTCAGGTAGCGTAAGGCATCAGCAGCAAGTAAAGTTTGATATACAGCTGCTTTGTCTGTGGTCGATGCGATCGCTATTTTGCCCGACTCTATAGCAGGTGTTGCACCATAAGTTTCAAAATCTGGTAATGCTTCACCAAAATATTGAATCCCTTCAGAAAAATTGGGAAGCGCTGAAGATGCCTTTGGGGAGATTGCAGTCATGCTGAGTACCTTTTAACGATTAGGTGAAACTGTAGATGCTCGTTGAATTTAACAAAAATTTTACATCTTCGAGGTTGTAACAGTTTATTGCTTTTTTGCAACGTTAGAATAAGTACTTTAAATGGTTACGCGACTAGAATTTCAATTAGCTTAAGTAGCAAAAAAAATATTAAGTAACAAAAAAAATTTATGAAATTACCAAATGGGCCGCAAATCCCAGCCCTTCTACAGATGCTACGCTGGATTACCAATCCTATGTCATTTATGGAAGCTTGCGCCAAAAGGTATGGGGAGATTTTTACTATCAGATTAGAGAAAAATTTTCCTCCTTTGGTGATTGTCAGCAACCCTCAAGCGCAACAGCAAATTTTGACAAATGATACCAAGGAATTAGAAGCACCTGGTGAGATGAATGAGGAGTTTGAATCTTTGCTGGGTAAGCATTCTGTGATTACCATCAGTGGGGCTGAACATCAACGCCAACGGCAATTGTTAATGCCTCCTTTTCACGGCGAAAGAATGCGAAACTATAGCCAGGTAATTACTAATGTCACCAAAGAAGTTATCAGCCAATACCAGATAGGTAAATCCTTTAATATTCGGTCTGCTACTCAAGCTATTACCCTGCGGGTGATTATGCAAGCTGTATTTGGGCTATATGAAGGGCCTCGCGCCGAAAAACTACAGCAATTTTTGGGCGATCTTTTAGAAAAGGCTAGTTCTCGGCTAAGTGTGGCTTTGCTTTATTTTCCAGCTTTGCAAAGGGATTTTGGCCCGATTAACTTCTGGGGAAAACAGAGACGCCTTCAGCAAGAAGCTGACGAACTCATCTACCAAGAAATTCGAGAACGTCGAGAACAAGCAGATTCATCACGTACAGATATTCTCAGCTTACTCATGGCTGCTAGGGATGAAGCCGGTCAACCTATGACTGATGAAGAGTTGCGCGATGAATTGGTGACTCTGTTGGTCGCTGGTCACGAAACCACAGCCACAGCCTTAGCATGGGCATTATACTGGATTCACAAAATACCATCAGTGCGCCAAAAGCTACTGCAAGAATTAGATAAATTGGGCGATAACCCAGACCCTAATATCATTTTCAAGTTACCCTATCTCAACGCTGTTTGCTCTGAGACGTTACGCATTTACCCAGTAGGTATACTCACTTTTCCCAGGGTAGTAAAGACACCCATATTGTTGGGTGGTTACGAACTAGAACCGGGTACAGTCGTACTTGGTTCCATTTATCTGACCCATCAACGGGAAGATATTTATCCAGAACCTAAGCAGTTTAAGCCAGAACGCTTTTTAGAACGGCAATTTTCTGCCTATGAATACTTGCCCTTTGGCGGTGGTGCTAGACGCTGTATTGGGCTGGCATTCGCCCAGTTGGAAATGAAGCTAGCACTTGCTCAAATCCTTTCTAGCAAGGAATTAGAACTAGTTAATAAAGGTGAAGTACGACCTAAACGCCGTGGTTTGGTGACAGGCCCAGATCGTCCTATTGAGATGGTTGTCACGAGTCAACGTCAGGTTAAGTCTCCTATTTTACAGACAAGCACTGTTTGATACTGCGAGGTTTAATGGTTGCGTTCAGCAAACTTTCAATCATCTATACATTTAGATAGATTTTCAATGCTTTTAAACAATCCCCTATAGTCCTATTTAAAAGAGGACTATAGGGGATTTTAATATATTACGACTGTAAAAAGAATGGATTTTAAGACTGAGATTATACACCAAGACAAGGCATTTTGATATCACCAAAAGACGTAATTTTAATAGGTTTATCCTAAAATAATTGAGTAAGTTTTTTCTGTAAATGCATTTAAAAATTCAGAAAAAATATTATTATTAGGTTTGTGAAAATTAATGATGATTAATTACCACTACGGTTCACTAAGTGGTAGGTAACTCCCGGCTATCCCCTGAAAATATTAAAAAAGTTTGCTCTAATTGCATCTTTTTAAGGAACGTTAGGAGAATTAAGCCTTAACCCAAGCGAATTGAATTATTTGCGCTTTCTTAAATCCTAAAAGTATCGAATAAACAATGAAACTATTTGATAATCTCCGCACACCAGCATTGCTACAAACTCTGCAATTAATTGCCGAACCAACAAAGTTTTTAGAAAATAATGCAGCTAAGTATGATGATATTTTTACAGTAAAGGTAATGGGTTTAAAGTCACCACCAATAGTATTTTTTAGCCATCCCCAAGCAATTAGTGATTGTTTTGCCATACCTGCACAAAAATTAGATTTTAAGAAAGCAACCCATGTATTTAAACCCTTGTTTGGAGAGAATTCTCTTGTATTTCAAGAAGCGCGATCGCACCAACAACAACGGCAGCTATTACTCCCAGCATTTCATGGCGATAATTTAAAATCTTATGGACAAGCGATTTGTCAAATTACTGAACAGCTTACACAAAATTGGACATCAGGTACAGATATTTGTATACACAAATTAATGTCAAATATCACTTTAGAAATTATCTTACAAGTGGTATTTGGGATTACTCATGGTGTGCGTTACCAACAATTAAAAGAACAATTAAGTTCTTTATTAGAAGACGTAACTAAACCTTGGTATTCCAGCTTGTTTTTCTTTCCTTTGCTGCAACAAGATTTAGGTGCATGGAGTCCTTGGGGGATTTTCCTCAAAAGACGAAACCAAATTGACAAACTCATCTATGCAGAAATTTCTGAAAGACGTTGGCAAAATGATACTGCGCGTACAGATATTCTCAGTCTGCTGATGTCAGCGCGTGACATAAATGGACAACAGATGACAGATGAGGAATTACGCGATCAACTAGTTTCATTACTGCTGTTGGGTTACGAAACTACATCTGGTGTATTAGCCTGGATATTTTATTTAATTCACTCTCACCCAGAGGTTAAATATCGGCTAATGCAAGAACTAAACACCTTGGAGAATCTCACAAATCCTGAAACAATTGCCCAATTACCTTATCTCACCGCCGTCTGTCAAGAAACACTGCGAATTCATCCTATTGCTTTAATTTGCACACCGCGGATGGTAAAAGATAGCGTGGAAATTATGGGGCATAAATTTACATCAGAAACAGTTTTAGTTCCTTGTATTTATTTAGCACATCGCCGAACGGACACTTACCCAGAACCAGAAAAGTTTCGTCCAGAAAGATTCCTCAACCAAAAATTTTCACCTTACGAATTTTTACCCTTCGGAGGAGGTTATCGCGGTTGCATTGGTGCTGCATTTTCCATGTATGAACTAAAATTAGTAACAGCGATAATATTATCGCATTTTGAACTAAATCTTACCGATAAACGTCCAGTGCATCCAGTGCGCCGTGGTATTACAATTGTCCCTAGCGGTGGTGTAAAAATGATTGTTACCAAAAAAGCAAAACTTAAAAGACAAACAATACTTTCTACTTGATTACTCAATCCTCCTATTTACATATACCTCAATATAGATCCGCTCATTAGCATCTAGCCTTTACAGTAACTAGTAAGACGACATTTATAAGGTTACTATTTTATGCCTGATGAGCATCGGTTAGAGGAAAAATTTTTATCCCAGGAAGCTGAAAGAAGAATATCTGAAAAGCTAGATGATGCAGAAAAAATAGAAATAGATGTACAAACCGATCTTTTTAAAATAGTTCAGGGACAGGCGGATGGAGTTTCGGTTGCAGGACAAGGATTAACGATCGAAAAAGACGTTCGCGTACAGGAAATAAAACTGCAAACAGATAGTATTAATATCAATCCATTAAGCGCCCTTTTTGGCCAAATAGAATTCAATGAGCCAGTAAATGCCATTGCTCGTATTCTACTTACAGAAGTAGATATGAACCGCACTTTGGCATCAGACTTTGTTCGCAGCAAGATGCAAGATTTTGATTTGGATGTAGATGGCAGAATTGTGAGTTTTGAGGCACAAAAAATTGAAATATTTTTACCTGGTGATGGCAAAATAGAATGTAGGGGAAGAGTACTGTTAAAGGAAAAAGGAAATACTCGCCCTTTAGCTTACACTGCGATCGCACATCCACGCACTCATTCACAACCCGCGATGCTAGAGAGTTTTAACTGCACTGAGGGAGGCGGGATTTCCATAGAAGTAGTTACAGCTTTAATGCAAAAAGCCAAAGAATTGATGAGTATACCATATTTTAAATGGGAAGATATGGTGTTTCATATTAAAGATATAAAAGTAGAAACTGGTAGTTTAATACTTCTGGTAGAAACTCAAGTGAAGCAAATACCATCATCCTCAGATATGTTATCTCCTTAGTAGGATTGACAATAAAAAAAGATAATTTTTGTAACTGACGGATGATGTCAATTTAACAAAAGTTTTTTATTATTTGGAAAGCTACTAAATTTCAAAAAAACAATTATGCAAGAGTATGATGTTGTGCTAATCGGTGCTGGGCACAATGGGCTAGTTTGTGCAGCTTATTTGCTAAAAGCTGGTTATAGCGTCCTGTTACTGGAAAAGCGTTCTGTTCCAGGTGGCGCAGCAACAACTGAAGAATGTTTACCGCAAGAAGCTCCTGGATTTAAATTTAACTTATGTGCTATTGACCATGAATTTATTCACTTAGGGCCAGTTGTTGAAGAATTAGAACTAGAAAAATACGGCTTGCATTATTTGGAGTGCGATCCGGTTGTTTTCTGTCCTCATCCTGATGGCAAGTATTTCTTAGGACATAAGTCAGTGGAAAAGACTTGTGCAGAAATCGCTCGTTACAGTGAACGTGATGCCAAAAAATACGCCGAATTTGTAGACTATTGGCAGCGAGCGATCGGTGCAATGGTTCCTATGTTTAATGCACCGCCAAAGTCAATTATAGATATCGTGGGCAACTACGATATCAAAAAAATCAAAGATTTATTCTCAGTTATTGGTTCTCCAAACAAAACGCTGGACTTTATTCGCACGATGTTAACCAGCGCTGAGGATTTACTTAACGAATGGTTTGATGAAGAATTTCTGAAAGCGCCACTAGCCAGATTAGCAGCAGAACTTGGTGCGCCGCCATCCCAAAAAACCCTTGCCATTGGTGCAATTATGATGGCAATGCGTCATAATCCGGGGATGGCCAGACCTCGCGGCGGAACTGGCGCACTTGTGCAAGCTTTAGTGAATTTAGTCACAAGTAAAGGTGGCGTTATTCTCACAGATCAGCATGTTGAAAAAGTTTTAATTGATGATGGCAAAGCTGTAGGTGTGCGCGTTGCTGGGGGAAAAGAATATCGCGCTAAATACGGGGTTATTTCTAATATTGATGCCAAGCGGTTATTTTTGCAAATGACTGATAAGAGCGATATTGATGGAGCCGACCCAAATTTATGGGAAAGATTAGAACGCCGCATCGTTAACAACAACGAAACCATCCTCAAAATAGATTTGGCTTTAAACGAACCACTTCACTTTCCTCACCACGACCACAAAGATGAATATCTAGTCGGATCTATCTTGATTGCAGATTCCGTGGCTCATGTAGAAGAGGCACATAGTAAATGTACCTTGGGAGAGATTCCTGATGCTAACCCATCAATGTATGTAGTGATGCCTAGCTTCTTAGACCCCACATTAGCACCACCAGGTAAGCACACCGTATGGATTGAGTATTTTGCTCCTTATCAAATTGCTGGTGCAGAAGGCACTGGTTTAAAAGGTACTGGTTGGACAGATGAATTGAAAAACAAAGTTGCAGATAGGGTAATTGATAAGTTGGCAGATTATGCACCCAATGTCAAAAATGCAACTATTGCCCGTCGTGTAGAAAGTCCAGCCGAACTAGGAGAAAGATTAGGTGCGTACAAAGGTAATTATTACCATGTTGACATGACCCTAGATCAGATGGTATTTTTCCGTCCCTTGCCAGAAATAGCGAACTACAAAACGCCAATTGACAATTTATTTTTGACTGGTGCTGGGACTCATCCAGGTGGTTCAATTTCAGGAATGCCGGGACGCAATTGTGCGCGGGCATTTTTGCAGGCAAAACACCCGATTAGCCAAACTTTGAAGGATGCGCGGGATTCGATTAAGTCCACTGTCGAGTCAGTGTTTGGCATTAATTAAGCGTTGCGCAGATAAAATAGAGTAATACAGTTCAGATAAACCCAAAACCCTCATGTAGAGACGCGATTTATCGCGTCTTGATTTATCAGGCAATCACGAAAATATCTGCATTAGTCATGGCTAGACCTATTGCTAGTTGAGCAATTTGGATTTGACCGGATAAGCCTGTACCATCAGCATCAAAGAAGAAACCCCCTGTATTATTGTTGTAGATAAAGCGATCGCTGCTATCTTCTGCTACTGAACCGATAAAAAATTGCGTGGCTTGAAGTACACCCTCACTAAGTCCAGCTCCAAACCCTATTTGAGAAACATAAATTGTGTCATCTAAGGACGAAAAATCTGTAATATTATTAATACCCTCAGAAAGAGTATTAATAGTAAAAACATCAGATCCAGTTCCTCCTGTTAGTGTATCGTTACCTAAACCTCCAACGAAAGTATCGTTACCACTTCCCCCTATAAGGATGTCATTGCTATTTTCACCATTTAGCTGGTTATTACTAGTATTACCAGTTCCATTAATATTGGCTGTACCTGTAGTGAGATTTTCTTCACGGCCTGTTAAAGGAGAGCTAAGAGTTGATGAAATGGTCACAGGTAATATCGAAGTGGGCGTACTATTGGCAACAGTAAGTAAAGTCCTAAATACCTTTTGGTTGCTGCTTAGACTTTCATCAAACTCTTGGATTGAATTAGTTGGATCTAGAAATGAAATAACGTAGTAATTTCCAATTGGGATATTAGGAAACGCACCGTTCCAAGTCGCTGTTCCCGAATTGAATGGATTAATCGAAGAAATAGTTGTATTACCAATTAAGTAATGAGAGCCAATACTATTAGTGACATTGGTATCAGTAGAAGCGTAAAAAGAAACCGAGAAATTACCTGTCGCGGCTGTACCATTGTTGCGAGGATAGACCGTGATACTGAAATTTTCCCCATTTTTAATAGTGTTATTACTAAAACTTCCAAGAGTTGTGTTAAACCACACATCAGAATCTACTAAATCAGCTTTGTCAGTGGGTTTGCGTGTAGCAGTATCTTCGTCGATCCAGTTTTGAATCTCATTATATCGAGTGCTTGTAATTCGGGCGAACTCGTTGTAAAGCGGAGTTTGGTTGGTGGTTGTCTCATTTGAAGCTACTCCATAAATAGTCGGTTCATTTGTGTTGGAATTATTAAGCCAGAGAGGGCCTCCACTATTTCCAGGTAAGATATCTAGCTCATTACTACGCAAGATCGAGTCAGTTGTACTTGTGATTTTTCCACTCTGAGTCCACATATCATAGTTGTCAAACTTACCATCGCTATTGGAATCAAACTTATCAGAAGAGTATCCAGTGACATTCATTAAAGTTCCACTGCTGAGATTATCGTCATATCCATAGTTAAACCAGCCAGTGAAGTTTCCAATATTGCGGTCAAGAGTAACCAATCCTATATCGTATTGAAAAGTTTCGCTTTTAGTTTGATCTCCTTGAGTCCATCCTTCAAAAGAACGTGTATAAACAGATTTGGCTTCACTATAGTATTCATAGTCAGCTCGGTTTGTACCAGCAATGATATTTCCTTTAGAACCAAGCATCACCTCAATTCTATCTGCCCAACCCCCATATCTCGTGTCATACACACAGTGTCCTGCTGTTAAAAAGTGGTAAGGACTAATCATGGCACCAGAACCGTTAATGATAATATCATCAGCAGTATCAATAACCCCATCTGGGCCTTTCCAACGTATTCTCATCTTTCCTATAGCACTAAACGGAAAAGTTGTGGTGTTGCTAACTTTTGTCCGACCATCAGGGGAGAAAACAGACATAGTTTTAGATCGTTAATAGAAAATAATGAATACAAAATATATAAATTTAATGCCAGAAATTATTTCATTTCATTAGCAATTCGCCAGAAATTTATATGAAAAATATTTCCGAGAACTATGTTTTTAATTAAAATTAAATCTATAAATTGCCATAGTTTTAATATAAATTGTATCTACGATTTATCAAGAATTCTATTTTGTTTGAAGAAAAAGTAAAACTAATTAATAGAGATAAAAGTTGGAAAAATTAGGGATTCTGATATTACTTCCATCCTCATACCTTTGCTCCTGGCTGATTTATACCGTCGGCATTGGCGGATTGAAGAAGGTTTTTATCAAGGTGAATTACTACACAAGTACGATGTTTACAACAAGTCCCAGCTAGGCAATATATATAGCAACACAAATAATTGTTTTTTGAGTAAAGTAGATTCTAAGCGATTGCTTTATATGTATTTACTATGATAGTATTATACACGCTTGATTTTAATAAAGTTTTATGCATCCTCAACAAGAGTCTTTATGAAAATAAATATAAGTAAATTAATGGGTAAAAAGTAGTGTATTTTGATAATACTCAAAAAACTAACAAATTTTAACATCATCTAATAATTTTTGTAGGTACAGCATGGTTTTTCGGCACTGCTTCGTTGCATCTGGCTTGATAACTTTCTTGGCATTTGGCTGTAGTGGTGGGGCAAACTCATCGGCAGAAAATACTACACAGGTTGTCCAAGAAAGCAATGTAACCCAACTTTTCATAGAAGCGAAGGCTACGCAAAAAGCAGAAGATTACTTTCATCAAGGCAATAATTTATTAGATAGACAAAATTATGAAGATGCCATAAAAGCTTATGATAAAGCGATCGCCATCAAATTTGAGAGTCCTGAAGCTTGGATTAACCGTGGCATAGCCTTAACATCGTTGCAACGCTACCAAGACGCTCTTGCATCCTACGATCGAGCGATCGCCATCAAACCCGACAAAGATGAAGCCTGGTATAATCGTGGCATCGCCTTAACATCGTTACAACGCTACAAAGACGCTATTGCATCTTACGACAAAGCGATCGCCATCCAACCCGACAAATATGAAGCCTTAATTAACCGAGGCATTGCTCTGACAAAGCTGCACCGTTACCAAGATGCGATCGCGTCTTATAATAGAGCGATCGCCATCAAGCAAGATTTGCACCAAGCATATTACAATAAAGCTTGCTCTTATGCTTTACAAAGCAATCTAGAATTAGCAATTGAGAACCTAGACAAAGCAATCAAACTTGTTCCCGATAAATACAAAAAACTAGCAAAAACTGACCCAGACTTTAGTAAAGTACGTAGTCAAAAGCAGTTTCAGGAATTACTACAATAGTATTTAGTAATCATTACTGGGCGTAAAATTAAAGTCCAAGTCCACTATATTCCTGTTCATACCCTTTGTAGCAGCGATTTTAATCGTCCGGTGCAAAATGTAAGATCAATTACTTTAAAATAAAAGACAAGTCAAAATGAGTTAAACCATTAAATTATACAGGTACGGTATGATACCTTGGTATTGGTATGCTACCTTTGGTTTTGTCGCTTTATCTCTTATCAGCTGTAACAGCCGCAAAACACCTGGAGAGATTGCCAAAGCAGCGCAAGAAAGTGTGGTTTTAATCAACTATGCAGATAAACCAGGACAAGGTACAGGATTTTTTGTGCCGGGAAAAAACAAAGAAGTTTGTACCGTACTTACGGCGCGTCACGTAGTACCACCCAGCGCCAAATTAAAATTGCAAACCAACGACCAAAAAATCTGGACAGTAACAGATATCACACGCTTTCCCCAGCAAGATTTAGCTGTAGTGACATTTAAACCTGATGGTGGAACCTGTCTTTATAAAGCCCTTCCCTTGGGTGATTCTGACAAAGTGAGTCTGGGAGATAGTATCTACATCACTGGTTTTCCTGGTAATAGTTTAAAGAGACAATTTATTGTCGGTACAGTATCATCAATTGACAGCCTAACCGATGGCTATGGAATTTCCTACAGTGCAACAACCGCAGGAGGGATGAGTGGGGGCCCGGCGATGAATGCAGTAGGAGAAGTGATTGCAGTGCATGGGCTTACCGAATTAGAACTTACTAGACAAGCCGAACTTAAAGGTGAAACACCACCACCACAACAGCAGTCTACAACAATTGCTAATTCACAACCTGGTGATGGCACTTTCAAATGGGGTATCCCGATTAATACATATTTGACTGAAGTTGTGAAGCAAGCTGAGATTACCCAAAAGTCGGAAGATTTTTTGAATGAAGGCAATGATTACTTTGTCAAGCAAAAGTATAAAGAAGCGATCGCATCTTATGATCAAGCAGTTGCCATCAAATCTGACTACTATGAAGCTTTGCTTTATCGAGGTAGTACTTTAAATAAGTTGCAAAGATATTCCGAGGCGATTGCATCTTATGATAAAGCGGTTGCTATCAAACCTGACTACCATGAAGCTTGGTATAGCCGAGGTAATTCCCTATATAGCTTGCAACGGTATTCTGAGGCGATCGCATCTTATGATAAAGCGGTTGCCATCAAATCTGACTACCAGGACGCTTGGTATAACCGAGGTATTTCCCTAGATAATTTGCAACGGTATTCTGAGGCGATCGCATCTTATGATAAAGCGATTGCCATCAAACCTGACGACCATGAAGCTTGGAATAACCGAGGTCTTTCCCTAAAGAACTTGCAACGGTATTCTGAAGCGATCGCATCTTATGATAAAGCGGTTGCCATCAAACCTGACAAGCATGAAACTTGGCATAGTCGAGGTGTTTCTCTAGAGAAGTTGCAACGTTATTCTGAGGCGCTTGTATCCTATGAGAAAGTGATCGCTATCAAACCTGACTATTATTACGCTTGGATTGGCCGTGGGACGGCACTATGGAATTTAAAACAGTATGATGAAGCGCTCAAATCATACGACAAAGCGATTAGTATCAAACCTGATTATCAATTAGCGATTGATAATCGCAAGAGTTTGCTGAAGCTGCTTGGGCGGTCAAATTAGACGTAAATTTAAGCCTAAAAATAAATTAATGTTATTTAATAGCAGTTGAGCCAGCCTTGATATCCTCAGCTGCCAGATAGTTTTCAAAATTAACCTCAGAAGATTTAGCAGTAACAGTAGAAGTACTTGCAGAAGCAGAACCTTGTTCAACAGTAGTACCATTTTTCAAAGCCTCTGTCATCCGTCGCAGCGAGTCGTAGCCATCAGCATTAACTTTGAGAGTCACCAACAGATTGCAATTGTTGCGGTCTAGCTTGGTATTGACGCAGATTACAGATTGGCTGGGTGTTTTTGGGTCAAGACGATAACTCAAACCAATTAAACCATCTTGGCGAAAGTTTTCTAATCGTTGAGCAATTACATCGCAGCGTTTTTGTGTATCCCAGTCATCACCAAAGCTGTTAACCATCCTTAGCCAAGGCTTTTTGCCTCGGTCGTTACGATACATCACTGTCCACACTTCACCGCCGTTTTGTGTATCAGGTTGTAAAGCACAAGAAAAGCGGTCTTTTGAACCGAAGCCTGGTGTTTCTGGAGTCCAGCCAGTAGCAACAAGGTATGCCAAAGCTAAACCAGCAACACTCGCCACTGCACCAATAAAGCCAATAGTCAAATTCACTCCGTCAAATATATTTTTATTTTTAGACATAGAACCTGCCCTCAATTCCCCGTAAAGTGCTGGCATTATTAAAATACATCACCTACACAACAAATTACGGAAAGAATTTTAAAGTAATTGCGATCGCAATAAAAACACAGGTTAATATATCTACAAATAAATGAATTATCAAATATAACTTTAGCTTTACATAAAACATGAAAAAATTATTAATCACCGGGGCAAGTGGCTTTTTAGGATGGCATCTTTGCCAGCTTGCAAAACAAGAATGGGAGATTTATGGCACTTATTTATCCCATTCCTTAGAGATTCCTGGCATAAAAATTTTAAAAGCGAACTTAACCAATTTTCAGGAATTAAAACGTATCTTTAATGATGTCAAACCAGAAGCAGTTATTCATACTGCTGCACATTCACAACCAAATTTTTGTCAAACCAACCCCAAAGAATCACACGCAATTAATGTTATTGCATCCGGCAATATTGCCGGACTTTGCGCGGATAACTCCATTCCTTGTGCTTTTACTTCAACCGACTTAGTTTTTGATGGCTTAAATGCCCCATATCAAGAAACAGATGCCGTGTGCCCTGTCAATCTTTACGGTGAGCAAAAGGCGATCGCAGAAGCAGATATGCTAGAAAGGTATTCTATGACCGCAGTGTGTCGGATGCCCTTGATGTTTGGCGCAGCAACACCCACAGCTAAAAGCTTTATTCAGCCATTTATTCAGACTTTACAAGCCGAAAAAGAACTAAGTTTATTTATAGATGAATTTCGCACACCAGTAAGTGGAACAACCGCTGCCAAAGGGCTTTTATTAGCATTAGAAAAAGTTAACGGCATCATTCACTTAGGTGGCAAAGAGCGGATTTCGCGTTATGATTTTGGACAGATATTAGTGGAAGTATTTCAACTTCCTAGTACTGGTCTGAAATCCTGCCGACAACAAGATGTGAAAATGGCAGCACCTAGACCAACAGATGTTTCTTTAGATAGTTCTAAAGCATTTTCATTGGGATATCAGCCTTTATCTGTAAGGGAAGAATTAGAGGCAATACAATTCAGTTAAGACTAAGTGTTAAAACTAAAAACAGGAATAGACTATTTTGGAATGCGATTACCTCTGGTACACTACGCGTAGGTATCGCAACGGAAAAACCTGTTTTATTGAGAATTCAGTAATGTAATTGATAATTTAACCCCGATCTGACAAAATCACGTTACTCCCTTCTTTAACAGTCAAGCGATGGGTTTCTCCCACTTTCTCGCCTCCTAAATGAGAATTATTCTTGTAAAAGTGAAAATTTAATTTCGTGAAAGTCATATCTGATTGCATTCCACTCTCATTCAGGCTCATTACTATTTATTTAGATGTGCTTGCCCTATAGTTATCGGCTAATTTTTTAGTTAGCAAACTTAAATTAAATTTTATTTTTACCTTTGATTAAAGTTTGCTTAAACTCCTAATTTTAAAATGGGGTGTCTCAAAACAATTTGGGCAGTTGTTTGCTTCTTATTGAAAAAGAGAAAAATATTGATTTCATAACTGGCTCTAACGGTTATGAATTTCAATTGGGAAAATAAGTAAGTTAGATAAAAGCTATTTTTGTAGCTTGTAATTGCATTGCTTACAGAAGTTGATGGTAAGGTAAATTGAGATGAAATTGGTTCCAAATTTATTGGTTGCTGCTACTATTACTTTAGGTTTTGCTACCGTAGATGTAAAATCTGCATCTGCTGCAATTCTTAATTATGCTTTCACCGTTGATAGTCCATTAACAAAGGGGAATGGCTTTTTTAGCTTTGATGACTCAACCTTCAGCAATGACTATAATCCCGAAGCTTCCATTAAGTCACTTGCTTTCAACTTTGATGGCGATTCTACCATTTACACTGAACAAGATGATGCAAATTATCCAGATTTTCCTCTTGTTTTTAAAACCACATCTTTAACAGGGCAAACTTATTTTGGATTAGATTATCAGTTTAATGATAAAGCTAATCCTTCAAGTTCTATCAGTTATGAAATTATTGGTGAGGATTTTACAATTTACTCTAAAACTTCTCCCAATGCTGAACTTATATCAGGTACAGTTTCTTATAGACAAGTACCTGAACCTACACCTTTAGTTGGTGTTCTTTTTGCTTGTAGCCTTGGCTCAATCATGAAGAGAAAGGTAGCATCAATGAAAAAGATTAAAATCTAATCTTGGTTAAGTTGATATTAACAATTTCTTTGCCAAGGATTAATCTCTTATTAGTAGTCTTGGATGGGGGGAAACAACATCTGACACATTGATAGTAGAGGCAAAAATTGGAAGTTAATATCTGATTTTGATAATATCAATTCTCTATGAAGCTGCACATTATGAACCCTCCCAGCCTCTCCTTAACAAGGGTGGTGGGGTTATTTGTATGGGTCTTAATAAAGAATTGCTATAAGGGAATAATTACGAAATTTTCCTACAATTACTCCACTATCTTTGTGTTAGCTGTTCTGTACTTTAACTGACCTGTTAGCCAGGAGTAGAGAATGGTAGATTACCGGAATTTTGAGCAGTTCCTGCACAGTCGAATTAAACGACGCAACTTAATTATTGGGGCAGGAGCATTATCTGGTTTAGCGATCGCTAACCAATTTTCTTCTCAAAGAGCGATGTCTGCCGACAAGCCGCTAGGCGTCTACGCTAGAAGCAGATTTTCCAATTATCCTTTCACTTTAGGTGTAGCATCTGGTGAACCCTATCCTACCAGCGTAGTGATTTGGACTCGTCTGGCTCCTGAACCCTTAAACGGAGGTGGAATGCCACCTGTGAATGTGCCAATTCGCTGGGAAGTAGCAACCGATCCAGATATGAGACGTATTGTCTCTAGAGGTACGGTACTGGCAACTCCAGAACTAGCTCATTCAGTTCGAGTTATCGTAGAAGGACTGCAATCTGATACTTGGTACTGGTATCGCTTTCTTGTCGGTCAAGACGCTAGCCCCATTGGTCGTACTCGTACAGCACCTTTAGCAAATAGCTACTTAAGCAAATTTAACTTTGGACTTGTCTCTTGCCAAAACTATCAGCAGGGATTTTATACCGCCTACAAATATCTAGCACAAGAAGACCTCGATTTAGTAGTGCATGTTGGCGATTACATCTATGAAGGGGGAATCTCAAACAATGGCCCCAGACAGCACAACAGTGAAGAAATTGTGACTTTGGAAGATTACCGCAACCGTCACGCCCTCTATAAAACCGATACCAATCTGCAAGCAGCTCATGCAGCGTTTCCCTGGATTGTTACCTGGGATGACCATGAGGTAGAAAACAACTACGCCAACAACATCTCACAAGTTGATACTGAACCAGATCAGGAGCGGGCAATTTTCCTCCAACGGCGGGCTATTGCTTATCAGGCTTACTACGAACACATGCCACTACGCCCCTTCTCGCGTCCCGTTGGTCCCGATATGCAACTTTACCGTCGGCTCTCCTTTGGTAACTTAGCCACCTTCCATGTTTTAGATACCCGCCAATATCGAACTGATCAGCCCTGTGGTGATGGCACTAAAGAACGTTGCCCAGAAAACTTAGATCCGAATGCAACGATTATCGGTCAAGCACAGGAGAATTGGTTATTTGATGGTTTAAATAATTCACAGTCCAAGTGGAATGTTTTGGCGCAGCAGGTTCCAATTGCTCAAAGAGACATGAAACCAGGAGAAGGCGGAACTTACAGCATGGATAAATGGGATGGTTATGTGGCTTCGCGCGATCGCCTCATGGCTTTCCTCGGACAGCGCCAGCCTTCTAATCCAGTATCCTTGGCAGGTGATGTGCATTCCCACTGGGCAATGAATCTAAAGGCTAACTTTGCTCAGCCAGAATCGGCCACACTTGGCAGTGAATTCGTCTGTTCCTCAATTAGCTCCGGTGGCGATGGATTGGATACTAGCCCAGCAGTTGAAGCTTACTTACCCGATAACCCACACATTAAGTTCTTCAATAATCAGCGGGGATATGTTCGCTTTGCTTTGACTCCCACAACCTGGAAGTCAGATTATCTAGTTTTATCAAAAGTCACAACCCCAAATGGCACTATTAGTAAGCGGGCTTCATTTGTGGTTGAAGATGGTCGTCCAGAAATACAACAAGCTTAATCGTTTAATTCCCAGGTATTGAGACCAGACAATCACAGATAGAAACAAGTAAATACTGATGATTTAACTGTTTCTATCTGTGTTTTCATTTTCAGAATTTATATCTGACTTTTCACGGGATCTGGAAAACCCCGCTTCCATTCCTCTCTTCTACACCTGTCAGGGCTGGGGGGGTTAGGTTTTCCGTTGGCTTTTCCACATGACGTGAAAACTCAGAATTTAGATACGTTTGTTCTGCAAAGATAAGGAAAAAATGCTTAGGGACTTCCAGCGAATAAAAATACCCCATCGTCGGGATGCACATCTGTATGCCCCTACTGTATTGCAATTAGAGGAGTTAGGAGTTTTAATTCTTAACTCATAACTCCTAACTCTTCACTTCAGTTTAATAAGCATCCATTGGTAAACAAGAGCAAACAAAATTCCTGTCGCCAAAGGCTGCATCAATGCGACCAACAGCTGGCCAGAATTTATACTCACGAGTCCAAGGCGCAGGGTAGGCAGCTTGTTCGCGAGAATAAGGATGCTGCCATTCTCCAGTGATGAGACTTTCGGCAGTGTGGGGTGCGTTCTTCAAAACATTATCTTGGATATCCACCTTGCCAACTTCTATTTGGGCAATTTCTTGGCGAATAGAAATCAACGCATCACAGAAACGATCCAACTCTTGCTTAGATTCACTTTCTGTAGGTTCCACCATGATTGTACCCCCTACAGGCCAGGAGACAGTCGGTGCATGGAAACCATAATCTATGAGACGCTTGGCGACATCATCGATTTCGATCGCAGCTGATTTTTTGAGCGATCGCAAATCTAAAATACATTCATGGGCAACTAGACCATTTTTCCCCTGATATAAAACGGGATAATACGATTCCAGTTTCTTGGCAATGTAATTAGCGTTGAGAATCGCCACCTTAGTAGCTTCGGTTAAACCATCTGCACCCATCATGGCGATGTACATCCAAGAAATCACCAAGATACTAGCACTACCCCAAGGCGCAGCAGCAACCGCACCAATATTTGAGTGCTGAGTTGAGTCGTTGATAGTAACAACAGGATGTCCGGGGAGAAAAGGCACAAGATGAGAAGCAACGCCAATGGGCCCCATACCAGGACCACCGCCACCATGAGGAATACAGAAGGTTTTGTGCAGATTCAAGTGACAGACATCGGCGCCAATATCTCCAGGACGGCAAATTCCCACTTGGGCGTTCATATTTGCACCATCCATGTAAACTTGTCCACCATGACTATGGACAACAGCGCAGATTTCCTGAATTGGTTCTTCAAAGACACCGTGAGTTGAGGGATATGTCACCATTAAGGCGGCTAATTCATTGCTGTGTTTTTCTGCCTTAGCCTTCAGGTCATCAACGTCAATATTACCTTGTGAGTCACAGGCAACAGCCACCACCTTCATCCCACACATCACCGCACTCGCTGGGTTTGTCCCGTGCGCCGAAGTGGGAATTAAACAAACGTTGCGATGTGCTTCGCCCCGATTTTCGTGATACTGACGAATTACTAAAAGTCCCGCGTATTCGCCCTGAGAACCAGCATTTGGTTGTAGAGAAATTCCCGCAAAACCGGTAATTTCAGCTAACCATGCCTCAAGTTGCTGGAATAGGATTTGATAACCTTGCGTTTGCGACGCCGGGGCAAATGGATGAATCTTGCCAAACTCCTCCCAGCTTACCGGAATCATCTCAGCAGTTGCATTCAACTTCATTGTGCAAGAACCCAAAGGAATCATCGATGTTGTTAGCGACAAGTCCTTGCTTTCAAGTTTGTGCAGATAGCGCAACAACTCAGTTTCTGAGTGATAGCGGTTAAAAACTGGGTGAGTGAGATATGTACTTGTACGGGAGAGAGGAAGATGTGAGGATGAGGAAGAAGTTAATTCTTCTAAAGTGAAGGGTAAATCATCTGTACCAGCGAAAATCTGCCAGAGGTCGATTAAATCTTTTGGTGTAGTAGTTTCATCCAGCGAAATACCAACAGTAGTTGCATCAAAAACCCGCAGGTTAATTTGAAGTTGTTCGCTAGCTGCCAGAATATCTTTTAAATTGCGTCTTCCCAGTTCTACTCGCAGCGTATCAAAGAAATCTTTGGAACTGATGCTGTAACCCAAACGTTTCAGTCCTTCTGCCAATAACACCGTCAAAGAGTGGATATTTTCGGCAATTTGCTTCAGTCCAGCAGGGCCATGATAGACAGCGTACATACTCGCCATTACCGCCAACAGCACCTGTGCAGTACAGATATTACTAGTAGCTTTTTCGCGGCGGATGTGCTGTTCACGGGTTTGTAAGGCGAGACGTAATGCAAGCTTACCTTGGGCATCTTTTGATACACCCACAATTCGCCCTGGAACCAGCCGTTTATACTCTTCCTTGGTAGCAAAGTATGCCGCATGAGGCCCACCGAACCCCAACGGAATACCGAACCGCTGAGTGCTTCCCACAGCAATATCAGCGCCAAATTCCCCAGGAGGGGTCAGCAAAGTTAAACTTAAAGGGTCTGCTGCTACCGTCACCAATGCACCCTTAGCATGGGCTTTTTCGATAAAAGCGCGGTAGTCGTAAATAGTGCCATCACTTGCAGGGTATTGCAGAACAGCCCCAAAAATTGCTCGATCAAAATCAAATGTTTGATGATCGCCAACAATAATCTTAATCCCTAATGGTTGAGCGCGTGTTTGCAACACATCAATGGTTTGGGGATGGCAATTACTAGAGACAAAATAGGCATTTGCCTGATTTTTGGAGACACCATAGCTTAGACTCATTGCTTCAGCTGCTGCTGTGGCTTCATCAAGTAATGAAGCATTGGCAATTTCTAAACCTGTGAGGTCGATAATCAGGGTTTGAAAATTCAGCAGCGCTTCTAGTCGCCCTTGGGCAATTTCTGGCTGATAGGGAGTGTAGGCAGTATACCAACCGGGGTTTTCTAGTATGTTACGCCCAATCACAGGTGGGGTAATACTGTCGTAATAGCCCATACCAATGTATGAACGGAAAACCTGATTTTTGGCAGCAACTTTTTTTAACAATGCCAGTGCTGCATACTCACTTTCTGCTGCTGGTAATTTTAGCGGTTGCTTCAGCCGAATTGCCTGTGGAACTGTTTGGTCGATTAGAGCATCCAGGCTGGGAAACCCCAAAACCTTAAGCATAAGTTGGATGTCATCAGAGTTAGGGCCAATGTGTCTTGGCACAAAACTACTTAACTTTTGACTTTTTTCGTCCAGCACTTGCTGCTCATTAGACTTGAGAATAGGGGCGTTCAATACCACAAATTACTCTCCAGATGGTACTATTATCATATTTTGCAATAAATACTCTTAAACTGGGGGCTGAAGACTGGCGATTTGGAAGATATTGGATAGGTGAATAAGAGTAATTATTAATTACCTTCTCCACTCACCTACTCCCTTACTCTTCCAATCAGCACTCAGCACTCAGCACTCAGCACTCAGCACTTAGCACTTAGCACTCAGCACTTAGCACTCAGCACTCAGCACTCAGCACTTAGCACTCAGCACTCAGCACTCAGCACTCCTACTCCCCTTCTACTTGGGCGCGATACTCATCTGCTGTCAAGGCATCTTCAACTTCGCCAGGGTCATTGACGCGCACTTTCAAAAACCATCCTTCCCCGTAAGGGTCTTCTGACACTTCTTCGGGAGAACTAATTAGGGCTTCATTCCGTTCTATAACGGTGCCTGTCACTGGTGAATTCAGTTCCTCAACGGCTTTCACTGATTCAATGGTGCCAAAGTTTTCTCCCCTGGTAAGAGCATCGCCAATTTCTGGTAGTTCCAAAAAGACGATATCACCCAATTCATGTACGGCAAACTCAGTAATGCCAATGGTGGCAATTTCACCATCTATTCGCACGTATTCATGAGAATCCAGGTATCTGAAATCTTGAGGATATTCAAAAGACATATCACTTCCTCTCCCTTATTAAAAAAATTATTGCCCCAATAGTTATCCAAGCCATATTTGGTAATGAACCTGACTGTAGAATGAATAACTCACAACACATTATTCCTCAAAAACCTCAGCGCTTATCAGTTGGCAACACGATTTTTTGACCGATAAAAGGGACGTTTAACTACAACTGCTGGATAAACTTTGCCGCGAATTTCGATTTCTAGCTGCTGACCAACAGTTGCTAGCTGGGTCGGAACGTAGCCTAATGCAACAGGATAACCAAGTGTAGGTGACAGGGTGCCACTAGTAACTTCTCCCACAACTTTACCTGTGGATAAAACTTGATAGCCATGACGGGCAATGTTGCGTCCTTGGGTTTGCAAACCTACCAATCGGCGCTGCACTCCCTTGGCTTTTTGCTCTGCTAAAACTTCCCGACCAATAAAATCGCCTTTGGTATCTAAGTGAACTAGCCACCCTAAACCTGCTTCTAAAGGTGTGGTGGTTTCATCGATATCTTGTCCGTAAAGTGCCATCGCTGCTTCTAGGCGCAGAGTGTCTCTGGCACCGAGTCCACAGGGGATAACACCACTTTTATGGAGACTTCGCCACAATTCTACTCCCACATCCGGGTCTACCATCACCTCAAAGCCATCTTCCCCGGTGTAACCTGTGCGGGCTAGGAAGGCAGGTTTACCTAGTAGAGTTGCTTCTAAATGTCCAAAGGCTTTGATTGGTTGTAAGTCTTCTTTTACTAATGGCTGGAGATATTTAATCGCTTTTGGCCCTTGCACGGCAATTAAGACTTTATCTGGTGAAAGGTCTTGGAATTGCAACTTATCTAGGTCAAGGTGTTGCAATAGCCATGCTTTATCTTTACCAGAGGTTGCCGCATTGACTATGATGAATGCCTTTTGTATACCACTGGTGTCTTCACCTTGATAATAAACAATGATGTCGTCAATAATTCCCGCTTGGGGATTTAACAATACGGTGTATTGTGCTTGACCAGCTTGCAAACGACTCAAGTCAGAAGGTACTAGTGGCTGGAGTTGGGAAATCAGGTTTTTACCTTGAAGGGTAAATTTGCCCATGTGGGAAATATCGAACATTCCGGCTGTATTTCTTACAGCCTCGTGTTCGCGGCTAATTCCACTAAATTGCACAGGCATTTCCCAGCCGCCAAAGCTGGTAAGGCGTGCTTTAAGTTCTACACCCAGTTGATATAAAGGGGTTCGCGCCAGAGATTGGGCGTTGTCTTCTTGATTAGCCACAGGTAATTATTGCGTAGATGCGGAGCAACTTGCCGTTAGGCATCGCACCTCAACATCTATCATCCTACGAGATGCTTTCTGGTTTTACAGTCTTTATGTATTGAATTGGTTATGGGGCAGAGAGGCAAAGGAGAAAGACTTACTACTACTAATTCTCCCCTGCTCCCCTGCTCCCCTGCTCCCCTGCTCTCCACTCCCCCATCCCCTTTGTCCCCTTCTGTAAGGTTTAATAGTTAATAGTAGAAGTGTTGAGATTTATTAAGAAGAGATTATGAAATATTGGCAACTGTTAGCTAGCTTTGTCTTAGCTATGGTTCTTTTTTTGTTTCCCCTATCGGCACAAGCTGCAAGTTCTTCTAGTATTACCCGTTCTGTAGGTAATGATGAACTCAAGGGCAAGGATTACTCTGGCCAAAGTTTAATTGGTACTGAGTTTACCAATCTCAAATTAGAGAATGCTAATTTTACCAATGCTGACTTACGTGGTGGCGTATTTAACGGTAGCGTATTGGAGGGAGTAAATCTGCATGGTGCTGATTTTAGTGAAGGCATAGCCTATCTAACAAGGTTTAAGGATGCTGATTTAAGTGATGCTGTGTTGACTGATGCGATGATGCTGCGTTCTACTTTTGATGGCGTGGATGTCACCGGTACTGATTTTACGAATGCAATTTTAGATGGAATACAAGTGAAAAAGCTTTGTGTTAAAGCAAGTGGTGTAAATTCTAAAACTGGTGTGGAAACTCGCAAGTCTCTAGGATGTAAGTAAATCCTAATCCCTCTTCGCTAGTGGAGAGGGGTATATTTTTTTAACGAATTACGAACTTGTACTGAACGTAGCCGTTGGCGTGGTCACTGAGCGTAGTCGTTCGCGCAGCGTCTCGTAGAGAAGTGCAGCCTCTCCAAGAGTTGTATTACTAATTACGCGCAGCGATCGCTAATGATATGCTTCTCTTAAAAAGCTGGCATAATTTGCCCGAACCGTCATAGTTGTCGGATGACTTATACCTAAAGTCCGTTCACAAATTTTCAAAGCTTTCTCAAATAAGGGTTTGGCTTTCCTGTAGCGTCTTGTATGACGGTAGAGTGCTGCTAGATTGTTCAGGCTAATGGCGACATCGGGATGGTTATTTCCCAGCAGGCGTTTACTCAGTTCTAAAGCTTGCTCATACAAAGGTTCGGCTTGTTTATAACTTCCTGTAGATTCGTAAAGTTGTGCTAAATTGTTCAGGCTGGTGGCAACATCGGCATGGTTATCTCCCAGTAGGCGTTTTCTCAGTTTTAATGCTTGCTTGAACAAGGGTTCGGCTTCGCTGTAGCGTTTTGTATAACAGTACAATGCTCCTAAATTGTTCAGACTCGTGGCAACATGGGGATGTTCTTCTCCCACTAGGCGTTTCCACAGTTCTAAAGCTTGCTGATACAAAGGTTCGGCTTCGCTATAGCGTCCTGTATATTCGTAGATTAATCCTAAATAGCTCAGGCTAGTGGCGACATCGGTATGTTCTTCTCCTAGCAGGCGTTTTCTCAGTGTTAAAGCTTGTTCAAGCAAGGGTTCGGCTTCCCTGTAGCGTCCTGTAGTTTCGTAGAGTACTGCTAAATTGTTCAAACTAGTGGCGACATGGATATGTTCTAAACCAAGACGATTTTGAGTTAGTTCTACACACCGTTGCAACCAAGGTTCTGCTTGCTGATAAAGTCCTTGACTTTGATAAAACCAGGCTAATTTGGTAAACAGAGTGATTAGATTGTCATCGCCTAGATATTCGGATAGGTGGGTTGCAACTTCTGTAATGTGCGGGATATGTGGAGTGAGGTTGAGAATGTCTTCAGAGTTAAGCTGTTGCGGAATTAGCTTTGCTACCTCTAACATCATGGCTGCAAATTTAGTTTTTGCTTCATCCGCCTGACTTGATTTATCCAACTTCATTCGGAAAAGTTGCCGAATCTGTGGATTTAGAAGATAAATTCCTTTATTTTTCTGTTGTAATAAATGTAATTCTAGTAAATCGGCTATGGCTTTTTTGTTGAGTTCTTGTTTTTTGTCATCTTCTATTGTCTCAACAGATAGGGGAATGTCAGCGAAAGCACACAAACTTAGCAAACAGCCAAAGTTTTGGGCATTCTCATCCAACAGTTCCCAACTCAATTCAAAAGCTTCAAATATACCGTATTCATCAGGCATCAATGAGTTAGCATTGACTACTGGTTCATGTTCCACTCGTTTCTTCTCTAGCCGCTTCAGCAGTGTTTCCAGAGACAAATCTGGCATCTTATCCAAATATCGTCCCACTAACTCTAACGCTAAAGGTAAATATCCTAAAAACTTACAAATTATTCTCGCAACCCAAGCTTCTTGTTGCAGTCGTTCTCGAACCACTAGCGATTTGAATAATTTCATCGCTGCCAATGGTTTGAGGACAGCCAATTCGCTATTATTATATTTTGCGCTCAGGTAAGCTTGTAACTTTTCTAGTTTGTCTCGATTGTTGAAAGTCGCTAACTCAGGATTATTCTGGGCAAACTTGTCATATACCTCACCCACCCACTTTGTGAAAGCGGCAATATCAACGTTTAATTCGCTGGCAAGTTTAGCTTTAGTTTTACTTAAGTTTTCTGTCTGAAAATATTTTGTAAAAGCTGCCGTTTGCTCTAGAGATAAGCGATTATTAGCAGCTTCTTTGGCTAGAAAATTAGCCCATTGCATAAGTTGTGAAGTTTATTTTTATTGTAGCTTTGTCTCCATTGGAAAATATTCTCTCTTTGGGGTAAAAATATCATTTGTATAAAAATATTTAAGCCTAGTGGCTTGCCTTTAAGTATCGCCATTTGAGCCTCTTTCTGAAGTTCAAGTTTCAAGTTTTGTACCCAAAATGGGTAGGCGATATCTACGACGGTCTACGTCTACGTACTTTTTTATTTAGTATGAGAATCAAACGGCAGTCGCAGAGAGGGAAAAAAGAAAGAGAGAAAAGGAAGCAAAAGCTATTTTAAGTTAAAAGTGGTGGCGATCGCTATTCTCCTGCTTGAAGTTTTCAGTAAATTTACCAAACTATCGGATAACCACAAACCAGCGTCACGCAAAGCTTGAATTCCAGGAGATATGCTTGGGATTATTCCTTCCACGTCTTTTTGCTAATATCAGCAAGCCTCCGGTTCTGATGGTAGTAATACCTAAAGCTTGACCACAACGCCGTGCTGCTCTATCGTCAACAATAGCGGCACAGTCGGAATTTTTTAGTGCCAAACTCAATACTTGTGATTCTCCCTTTCCCAAATCCCAAGCTGCTACGATTTCTTGCAAAAGTCGGGGTAAAGGGGAAGGTGGGGCCCCCTCTGGGGCAGGGCTGTTTCATTCCCTAAAACAGGTAAAATTGCAAGGGTTGAGGGGATA